>JAZDPD010000181.1:0-4721 GCA_043798045.1 Candidatus Omnitrophota bacterium
GCCCGCTCGTCCCAGCCGTTAAAATCACCCACAACACTTACTTTCTTCGCATTTGGTGCCCAAACGGCAAAGAAGACTCCGGCCACACCGTCTGCATACAAACCCTCATGCGCCCCAAATTTATTATATAAACACGCATGGGTCCCCTCACAGAAAAGATAAATATCATGTTCCGTTACTCGACACTGGTCATGTCGTACAACGCCGACTTTTCTGTCATCATGCATAAATAAACCCCGTCAAATCGTTGAAGAATTAAAAAGCATAATTCAAAGATGACATCAATGTCGAATCATTCTTTTTCGCATTTCCTACGGGCCTGGAATTGAAATCATCCGTTAAGGATAATTTCCAACTTAATACATCATTCACGGGATACATCAAGGAAGAAACAGAGCGTAGACGATACGCTGAACCCTCCAAAGAAGGATAAAAACTTAAATCCTGCGCGAACAATGCCTTCCAAAACAGTTTCCTGCTGAGAAAAACATGCGGCACAATCACCAAAGCCCCCTCACTTTTAGAACCATCCCGATAATCAACATACTCATACCCTAACGCCGTATCAACAAGCGCCTTGGAATCCTTAATATCCCAAAACCGATACCCGATACCTGTACTGGGAATTAGACGAACATCAATATTGTTAAACCGGTCATGCGACAACTCGACCGCCCTGGTCCAGAACCACTTCGACGTCTCACCCAGAAAATAATCACTGTGCGCTTTACTGAACAACTTTTGTGTTGTCATCTTTCTATTGTCAGATCCATACTGCCATAGACTCTCCGTGGCCCATACATTACGTCCATTCTTATACATGGTATTCAGGCTAACCGCAGCATTCCTGCTATATGTATTGCCCTTGGTCACCGCATAACTGAGCGCTAATGAATTCTCTAAAATCTTCGCTGCCCCAGGCTTGACCACCACAGGCAATGAACCCTCCGATTGATCAACATGATCAATTTTATCACGTGAAAGGACAACTTCTCCAAACAGCTCTGTTTTTACTTTGAAAAGCTCCTGGTTTTGTTCAAGAACCTTACCTGTTACCCTGTCGCCATTCTTAAAATAAATGCAATCTGCATTAACTTGATACGTCCAGCAAAAGAAAAACAACATCCATAAACCCGTCCGCTGAACGGCAACCCTGCCAACATTGATCAACATTATTCTTCCGTTTCTCAATTTTTATCACCGCCTTGATGATCCAGCATAACTTTAACGGCATGCGGCTCAAAACTATCCAAAACAACACTTTTGGGCAGAATAATATTATGTAAATGGACAGGTACTTCCTGAAGGCCGTTAACCATCTTCAGATTCAGAAAAGCCTTGATCCGTTCTTTCTTGATGAAATAGAAATCTGCCCGCGTTCCTTTGAGAACAACTTCAATCTCTTTGGGCTCAATCCCCCGAACCTCCCAGCCAGCGGGAATAGCGGCATATGTTACCGGAACCATCAGATTCTTATACGTTAATTTTGAACCATGAACCAGAACAAACCACAACAAGACGGCAAAAATAATGGAATAAATCTTTTCCCGGGTATTTCTGCGCAAAAAACTCTCCCGAAAAAGCTCCTGTGAACGAGAATTGGTTTCATTAAAGAATTTCTCCAGTATCACTGGAAGCTCTCCGGGATCTTCAAGCACATCAATATTACCCTTGCGCGCCAAAGAAATGGTCCCGTGCTCCTCGGAAACAACCAGACACAGAGCATCCGTTAATTCTGACATGCCCAAGGCGGCTGCATGACGCGTCCCATGCTTCTTTAACTTGTCAAAGTTCTTAGAAAGCGGCAAATGCGCGGAAAACTTTACCACGGTCCTGCCCACAATCACCACCGCGCCATCATGCCCGGATGAATGAGGATCAAATATACTTTCAAGCAAAGAACTGCTCAACTCACCGTTAAGATCAACGCCCCCGTCCAGGTGACGGACAATAATATCTTTCCCTTGCAAGACAATGAGCGCGCCTGTCTTTTCCCTGGCAAAATCCTTGATTGTTCTTGATAATATCTCGATGCCCTCATCCGATAATATTTTCTTCTTTACTCCAAAAATCTCCCGATTCAGGCTCCATGAAGCCACCTGCTCAAAGAAATACCTTAATTCCTCCTGAAAAATAATGACAAGAACAATCAGGAAAACAGCAAAAAACTTCTCCAAAAGACCTGCCATCATCACAAGATTGAAATGACGTGCCAGAAGATAAACAATCAATACAATGAAGATTCCTTTTAAAACAAATGCCGCACGTGTTCGCTTGAACCAGGCCAAAAAAGTATAGATCAGAAGCGACATGAAAAACATGTCAACAAAACCGGATATCCCGATTTCTGCAACACATTCGATAAAATAGTTTAAGATTTTTATCATATTCATTTTAAATGAAATTGTTCAATAAAAGACACTCAACATGAAACGGAAGATCAATATTCTCTTTCTGGTGAATTTACTGTGAAATCCTGAAGATCTGAACAGGACAACGTTTTGGATCAAGATCGACAAAAGCCTTCTCACCTTGCCAGTAAACCTTTTCCCCACTTAACAATTCTTGTGCCTGTAAAGGCTTGTCCTTGTTTAGACCAAGATCAAGCCATGGAATATCCAGCCAACCGGACTGTTGATGCGTCGAATCAAGATTCACCAATACAACGACAATATTCGAATAATCCCCCGTGGCCTTAAAAAAGGCAATAATCTGGTCATTGAGAATCCGGCAAAAATGAATATTGCGCGTCATCTGCAATGATAAATTCTCCTTCCGAATACGATTCAGACTGGTAATAAAATCTTTAATATTTCCCTGCCTATCCCAGTCCCAGGACTTGATCTCATATTTTTCATTATCAATGTACTCTTCTTTCCCGGGATAGGCCTGCGTTAAACACAACTCAAAAGCCGGGCCATAAATCCCCCAATTGGATGACATCGTTGAGGCCAGGGCAGCACGGATCATGAACATGGCCCTATTCCCGTATTGAAGATGTTCCGGAAGGATATCCGGCGTATTCGGCCAAAAATTAGGGCGAAAGAACTCTGCCACATTGGTTTGTGAAAGCTCGGTCAGATAATCCTCAAATTCTTTCTTCGTGTTACGCCAGGTAAAATATGTATACGATTGGGAAAACCCAGCCTTTCCCAAACGGTACATGATCTTTGGCCTTGTAAAAGCTTCTGCCAGAAAGATTGCGTCGGGGTATTCTGCCTTCACTCCGGCAATAACCCAGTCCCAGAAAAGAAATGGCTTCGTGTGCGGATTATCAACACGAAAAATGCGCACACCGTTGGCTGCCCAAAACAAAAAAACACTTTTTAATTCTTCCCACAAATCACGCCAGTCCGGTGTTTCAAAATTAAACGGAAGGACATCCTCATATTTTTTGGGCGGATTCTCTGCATACTGAACGGTGCCATCAGGTCGCCATTTAAACCACGAAGGATGATCCTTCACATAAGGATGGTCCGGTGAACACTGAAAGGCAATATCAAGTGCCACTTCCATCTTAAGCTCCTGAGCTCTTTTAACAAAAGACTTGAAATCAACTATTGTCCCGAGTTGAGGATGTATGGCCTTATGCCCTCCATGAATCCCTCCGATAGCCCACGGGCACCCCGGTTCATCAGGATTACATGTTGTAGAATTATTCTTGCCCTTGCGATGAGAGATGCCAACAGGATGAACCGGTGGCAGATAAAGGACATCAAACCCCATGCGTGCAATCTCCGGAAGTATCTGTTCACATTCACAAAACGTTCCATGTGCTCCAGGGGTCTTGCTCCATGAACGGGGAAAAATCTCATACCAACTGCTAAAAAGAGCGCGGGCACGATCAACCTCGACCGTGATCTCCGGCTCAAATGTTACGCTCCTTGCCACATCCAGACTGTTTTCCATGATCAATAAAAGCTCATCCTCAAGAGCGCTCGAAATAGCTTTGGCCATATCATGAGGTTTCTCAAGAACAGAGGCCCAGGTCAACAGCTTTTCAGACTCAGACACGGGACAATGAGCAACCGCATCACGTATGATTTTCGCACCAATCTGTAAATCCAAAGCCACATTCAACCCTGAAGCCACTTTCTTTTTCAAATCTTCCAGCCATGTTGAAAACTCACTGATAAAACCCCGGACCGTGAAAACATAATTGGTTTGTTTTTCAATCATAAATGAAGCTGACCATGCATCATTCTCAAGAAACGTCATGCGTGATCTCTGCCATGTTTCAGCTCCTGCTTCACGGAATAACAGAAATGCCAAAACTTTATCATGCCCATCCGCAAAAACATCAGCCCGGACAACAACACGTTCGCCGATCACACGTTTAACAGGAAATTTTACGCCATCAACGCGAGGCATCACATTCTCAATAATTATACGCCTGTTATCCGAAAGCGATGACGGCACTTTTAGTGACAATGAATTAACCGACTCTTTAATATTCCCAGAGATTTCTTTAGATGTCGTGCGCTTAACCATGAAAAAACCTTTCCAAAAATTGTTTAAAAATAATATTAATTTATATTAACACAAATCCATTATTTTCCAAACATACTGCCCTAAAAAACATTGGGAATGATACCATTGATCCTTACCCCCTCTTCCCTGGGGAGGCGAAAAAGATTTTAATTATCAAAAAGGACATCTTTGAAGAGCTATCGAGCCGTTACCATTCATTTTGTAAAAGTCTTGTTGGCCATCAAGCCAAA
>JAZDPD010000197.1:0-6818 GCA_043798045.1 Candidatus Omnitrophota bacterium
GATGTGATAAAATCCAGATACCTGCGCTGCTTCTCTGTCAGCTGGGTCTGCTTCAAAAGTTCGCCAAAACCTAAGATCGAATTCATGGGTGTGCGTATCTCATGGCTCATATTGGTAACAAAATCACTTTTAGCCTTGTTAGCCATCTCAGCTTCATCCTTGGCCTTGCGCATCAACTCCTCAGCGTTCTTGCGGCGCGTGATATCTGTGATGGTCCCGGCAATACCAGCCACACACCCGTCCATCCCCAGCAACAACGCCTTGCTGATCACCACATCCCGGAGACTACCATCCGCATGCGCAAATGCCGCCTCATAGATCTGTGTCTTTCGAACGATCAACTGCTCACGGTCCATTTGATCATACAACCGCGCATACTCCTTTGGAAAAACATCAAAAACATGCTTCCCCACAAGCTCAGTCTTTTTGTAACCAGTGTATTCTTCAAATGCCTTGTTTGACAATCTGTATAGAAGCTTATCATCTTTGAAATAAATCGGCGTTGGTATGGCATCAATAAAACCCTGCAGAAAATACAGGCTTCTTTCTTTTTCATATTCCAGGGCCTTATGCTCGGTCACATCCCAAAGAATACCGTTAATCCTCTCTGCCTGCCCCAAGCTGTTGCGCTCCAGTCGACCCCAGGAAACAATATGCCGGATACTGCCATCTGGCCATATAACGCGATAATCAACTTGATACGGAACATTTTCCTCCAGCGCGCGCGCCAATGCCGATTTGACAAGCAAAACATCCTCCGGATGAAGTACACAGAAAAACTCTTCTGCTGTCCCGGAAAACACAAGGGGATCAAGCCCAAGAAGCCGGCATGTCTGTTCATCAAAAGAGCGCTTGTTGGAAGTAACATCCCAATGCCATGCCCCCATCCCTGCTGATTTCAAGGCCATATCAAGTCTCGCACGACTCTGCTGAAGCATCTGAACAGATAACTTCCGTTCCGTGATATCGGCGATTGAAAACAACACATACCTGGATTCGTTGATCTCCAAAGGACTGGCGTTAACTTCAAGCCAAGCCTTGTGTGAGACGCCGCCATCCAGAACCAGCACATGCTCCAGTTCCATCCCACGCAACTCACTGCCATCTTCAAATATTTTTTTGGCGGCATTGCGCAAGGGACATGTCTGGCACGCCGAATCCTGACCGCAACCATTGGAAGGTTCCTGCGCATGGATACAACACAAAACATCACCGGGCTGCCGTTCCAGAATATCTTCCACAGGCTTGCCAACCATCTGAGGAATAACATGATTGACGCGTTTAACACGATAAAATCCGTCAATCAAAACCAGGCCCACCTGAGTAGCATCAAAAATCGTCTGCAGATTCCGACGCTCCTCATCAAGCTCTACCGACAAGGAGAAATACTTCCGCTCATTCTCTTGTATGGCACGCTTCATTTTCTGTTCACGCCGGTAAATAAAATTGAATGCAAAAATTAATGCCGTAAAGATCAGGCCGAAAATTAAATACACATAATCCATCCACCCCATCAAGAATGCCTTCATGACGCCTCCAATGAACAAAACAACAATCAATACAACCAACAACAGATCAACACTTCATCCAATTTTCAATACTGCGCTTGATAGTTTCAGAATCAAAAGGCTTGGACACAAAATCATTCATACCAGCTGCAAAACACTTTTCCGGCACCCATTCCATGGCATGGGCTGTAAGGGCAATGATCGGGATATCTTTATTAAATGCACGGATCGCGCGTGAGGATTCATACCCATTCATGACAGGCATCCGGATATCCATGAAAACAAGGCCAACCCCAGACGATTTCACCTTTGTCACCGCCTCCTCTCCATTTAAAGCAACATCAAAGCTGTAACCATCTTTTTCCAGGATCTCCTGCATCAGATATTGATTCCATTCATCATCATCCACAATCAGGATCTTCTTGTTTTTCACGGTTCCTTCTTCCATGAGCATCCCTCGCTTTTAACCCGCATTATTCAAGACTTCTTTATCAAAAACCAGGACAACAATAAACTCACTCCCCCGGCCCACTTCGGAAATCACTTCCATATGGCCACCCATAAGATCAATGAGCTTTTTTGTAATATACAAACCAAGCCCAACTCCTTGACGGGATTTTCCTCCTGCAAATTCATGAAACCTGGCAAACGCATCATAAATATACGGGAGATGACCCGGTGATATCCCCAAACCTGTGTCTTTGACCGCTATGCTGATCCGGCATCTGGAGGAATCGCCCTCTTTATCCGCGCAAAGCACGCACACCGAAACCCCGCCTTTATCCGTGTACTTGACCGCATTGCTCAAAAGATTGGTGATGATCTGCCCCACACGAATTTCATCACCTTTGACGCGCGGCAAAGGATCTGCCAAAAAAGAAACCGTCAAACCTTTCTCTACAGATTGATTCCTGGCTGTTTCAACAGCATCCCGCAAAACTTTCCCTAAATCAAAAAAAGCTGATCGAAGGATAACTTTTCCAGACTCAATACTTGACCCATCCAGGATATCCTCAATCAACACCAACAAACCCTTAGCCTTTGTCTGAATAATATCAATATATTTTTTCCGCTTTTCAGCTGACTCAACCGAACCCAGCATGGCGCTAAAACCCAGGATAGCATTCATTGGCGTCCGTAAATCATGAGAAATATTGGCCAAAAGTTCACTCTTGACCTTATTAGCCGTCTCGGCTTTTTCCTTGGCCACTAACAGCTCCTGAGCTGCCTTCTTCGATTCCGTAACATCACGGCAAAAAACCGCAAACTGCATTTTAGCAGGACAAAAAGCAACAACCTCATAGTAACGACCAAGCTCCTGCGAATAATTCTCAAAACTTGCCGCCTGGCCGGTCAATGCCACCTGCCCATAAGCCTCAATCCAGTAAGCCTCTATCCGGGGCATAATCCCCCGCACTGTTTTCCCAATAATATCCGCAGCCTTCAGCCCTGTCTGCTTTTCAAAAGCCGGATTAATATCCAGGAAACGGTAATCAACCGGCTTGCCCATATCATCACAAATGATTTCATGAAGTGCAAAACCATCCATCATCCCTTCAAAGAGCGACCGGTACCGCTGTTGACTCTCACGCAACAACTCAGCCGACCTGACCTGATCCGTCACATTGCGGAAATACCCGATCAACCCGTTAACTTTGCCATCGGCATTGAATTTGGGAACATAATGCCCCGAAAAGAACTCCTCAACACCAGGAGAGATCATTAACGAGGTTTCCACACTCAACGCAAGCCCCGTATCCAGAACCTTCCGTTTTAATCCCGCAAGTTTGTCCGCATCTTCTTTGGAAAGAAAGTCATGATCGGTCTTGCCAAGCATATCCTGCTTAGCAAGGCCACCTTGAGGATTGACAACCATCCTATACCGCAATGCCGCATCCTGAATAAAAACATGATCCGGCATCATTCTTAATACAGCCTTGCAATTCTCCTGACTATCATCAACATTAATGTCCTTCAGGGATGCCGGGCTTTCTTTAGAGTTTTTCCCGGCTTCAGCCACCGGGTGTTTTGAGTTCTTTTTCAAAAGGCCTCCAAGATTGTTTCAAACCCACCAACACGAATCTTCCCTATTTTATTACAATGCAAGAACAATAAATCATCCTTTTCTGTAATTCTTCGCGGCATTGATTCCGCAGCCTACTGGCGCAAGCGACCAAGCCGCTGCAACGCCCGTATCGCTTGCGGATCAAAAGCACTGACGCGTAAAATCATCTGATAATCAGCAACAGCGTCGGCCACACTCCCTCTCTCCTCATAAATCGCAGCTCTTCGGAAATATGACTCCGTATCCTTCGGATCAAGCTCAATGGCCCGCGCATACTGGGCAAGGGCCAAATCCAAACGTCCCGTGCAACGATAAACCTCCCCCCGATTATAATAGCCACTGGCTTTATCAGGCCTTAAAGCAACACTTTGATTAAAATCTGCCAAGGCCAAATCCCATTCTCGTCGCATCAAATAAATGCTGCCGCGGTTGTTGTACGCCATATAACTCGACCGGAACGCCAGTGACATATTAAAATCCGCCAATGCCAGATCATACTGCCCCTTGGAATAATAAATCACCCCGCGATTACTGTAGGAAACGTAGAACGCCGGTTCAAGAGCTATGGCCTGGGAATAATTCTCCAAAGCATGATCCCAATCCTTGTTGTTATAGAAATAGTTGCCAATATTATTAAACGCAATCGGCGTTCGCGGATTAACTTTTAACGTGGCTTGCCATAAAACCAGATCATTCTTCCAAAGCAGGCACTGTTGATATGTCAAAACAGACAGGATCAACAAAACAACCCCGACACCACATCCTGTCCATGGAAACCTCAAGCGCGCATCATTCACCGCCTTACCCAACCACAAACAAAAACCAAGGCATGGCAAATACATGAACCGGTCAGCCACAATCGTGGTGTCAACGGCATGGTCAAAACGCAACAAGAAGAAAATTGATACAATATAAAACGCCCAGGCCAAGACATACCAGCGGTCCCGACGAAAATAATACAATGAGCCAACCACAAGAAGAAAACCTGCCACAGGGATAAGAAAATGAGGATTGGCCCATGCAACAGGTTGCGGCAAACTGTATAAAGGGACCAGGCCATACGGCCAAACGAATTTCACGATATAAAACATGAACGTCCAAATCCAAATCAGAAAAGCCTGCCCTATATCATGCCCCGGGAGACGCGCATTTAAACTGTAAGTCACCCATGCCACCGGAATAACAACCATCGCATACGGCACTTTTTCCAACCAGTTCTTAAATGTCATGGGGCGCCGCAAAAACCAGTCCAAGACCAGAAGAACCAGCGGCAGGCTAAGCGCCATGGACTTGGCCAGCACACTTAGTAACGCACAAAGCAGACTGATGCAAAAAAGAGAAATCGCCGGTCTGAATATATATCGGATATAAAAATACACTGCCATCAAATAGAAGAACGCATACAAAACATCTTTACGTTCCGTAACCCAGGCAACAGATTCCACATGCATCGGATGAAGGCCAAAAAGCAAAGCCACACCGCCAGCCACAAGCACCGGCAACCCCAGGACCATAGCCAGGAGAAAAACCATAGCCACAACCCCCAAATGAAGCAAAACATTATCCAAATGATAAATAAATGGATCGTTGCCCGCCCAATGATACTCCAGCGCAAATGACAGGGATGTCAGCGGCACATATGTTTTATTAATCGTTGCTGTAAATATCTGTTTCAGATGCGACAGATCAAGCCCACGTATCTGGGAGTTATCAAATACATGAACATCATCATCCCAGTAAAGAAATTGATGATCCAGGCAAGGACGAAAAGACAAAAAGACAGCAGCTAAAACCACACCGAGAACAAGAAATTTCAATAAAATCCGGAAGCGATTGACCATAAAATTCATCATAACATTTTTCAGAATTAATTGTGATCAGAGAGCATCCTTCACCGCGGCAAGGATCTTGCCGCAAAAATCATCCCGGATCGGTCAGAAAATACTTTTCTATACTCACAAGACTCTGCCTCTTCCCATGTCTTCCTGTATTTACCGACATAGACCAAAGGATCGTTGGAAATTGTCACATAAACCAGGAAATCAGGATCCCCCTTAAACTCCGCGTCAAAATTGATTATACGTGTTTGTAAAAACCGGCCATAAAAAGGGGCACTGAAGAATGGTTCACTGGACGCCAGAAAGACCGTGGCTGGCCTGTGCAACGATTGGGTCATTTCATCCAATGCACTCGCAATGGGGCCGAGCCTGCCCTCATACCATACTGAATACCGGTAGGATTCAAATTCGGAATTCCCGATCTTTCCCCACCAATGATGCGACGGGTTGCCTGAATATAAAACAGCCCGGGCATCTAACAATAATCCCAACAAACAACAAATCATCCAAACACGTTGAAAAAGTCTGTTCCTGTTAACAACAAAAATAATTCTTCCAAAAATTATCAACACAATCGGCCAAACAACCAGCAACATCCTCGGACCGACCCAAGGAAACTCTTTTCGACCAACAGGGACAAGAACAAACAGCAACGCAAGAACTACCCCCCAAAGTAAAAGCTCTCCCTTGATCCACCGTTTTTTTCGAAGAAGAAATCGCCAGCCAAACAACAAGCATATACTGAAGGCAATAAAACCATAAATAGCCCCAAACCCGCCATCATACGTCCCGTTGGTCACACTTCCAAGAAAGAGCACATCAATCTTCTGCCCCGCCGCGAGCAACCACGACCCCATTGAGTGCGCCTGCATCTTCCATGTCCCGGCTGTCATACGGGCCGGATAAAGCCAATCAGAAAAGACAATGTAATTGCGCCAATGCCAGCCGAGCCCGACACCAACTACCGCCACAAACCCCAGCATAGCGTCAACAAAACGTCTTTGCCGAATTAACACGAACAAAAGAATGGCCGCCAAAACCAGGCCAAAGAACAATAAGTGATACTTCATCCCCATCATGGCGGCTACAGAAGCAAAGGCAAGATAGAGATACGCGGGCCTTGAAGAATTAAGGAAACGAAGCAACAAATACAGGCTGCTCGCCAAAAATCCCGCGCACGTCAAATCAATATAATTTACACCCATTTGTGCAATAACAATCGGTGTTAGAAAAAACATCCCGGCCAGAAAGAAAGCCATCGCCCGACGTACGGCATAAAACCTTGCCAACAAATAAGTCACCCCTGCCGTCCAAAGGCCAACAGGAATTTGCATCGCGTCTACCCAGCGCGTATCACCCAGGAAAAGAACAGGATAAGCGAACAATGCCTCGGCATTCATCGGATAG
>JAZDPD010000198.1:0-3819 GCA_043798045.1 Candidatus Omnitrophota bacterium
AAGAGCACCTTCAAGATAGATGGTGTCCGTAATATATGGTGTCCGTAATTCAATTGAAAGAACTAAGTTAACAGGGAAAAGTGTTGTTGAGGTAAAACACAAGCCACCCCTGCTGATATTCTCAATCTGGGACACTTCAAACTTTACCGCCGGGTTACTCTTTTCATGAAAACGAATGATATAATTCTTTTTAATACGGACATGCTGTCTTCGTTCAGCTCCAAACTTTTCTGAAGTCATCGCCATCCCCCTGAATACAATTAACATTAGACGTTATTATAAAATCGGAGCGCTGGGATTCGAACCCAGGACCTCTTGAACCCCATTCAAGTGCGCTAATCCAGCTGCGCTACGCCCCGTTAATACTCATGAAACAGCAAGTTGCCTTTACGGTACAAGATACCTTCTAATGTTACAATCGCGTCGATAAAGAACGCTAACTACCCAAATCCGGACTTATTATACAGAAAAGCATTTTATTGAAAAGGAAATTCCTGTTTCTTGAGAAACATCCTTTCAACTCCCATATTTACAATCCAACAAATGCTGCTTTAGAAAATTCTTAAACGAATCTTTTCAGGATAAGGAAAACCTGAGCGATCATTATTCTTTAAAGACTTTAATATTAACAATACTTTAGCAGCATCTTCATCTTTTCCCATTGATTTTAATATTCCTGCCTCATAACGATAAACCAATGGATTCGATGAATGATGCAAAACACATTGCGTTAACAAAAACATCGCATCCTGGGGCTTGTTCATGGCCAGGGCTGAAGCTCCGGCATAAAAGTACAAAGGTTCAGGATCTTTTATCTCCGTCTTCTGAATGGCATACAAAGCCAAGTTATGCGACTTTTCATAATTTTTACTATAATAATAAGCCGCGGAAAGAAATAAATACACATTTTCACGGGAAGCATTGATCTCTTTGGCTATCTCCGTATTAAAGGCCTGCGAGGACATGATCTGCCGGTAAACGACCGACGACATAATACCATGCTCGGCAAGCTGTGTGGGCAGATTCAAATCCCGCTCAAAATATCGTATGGCAGAGGCCATATCCCCGCGCTCAAAAGCCATGATGCCGGCATTGTAATTACCCCAGTAAATCAACGGCGGTTCTTCCGCAGCCTGACGCATGTGCGCCAGGGCTGTTTGATGAATATTCCCCGAATAATACTCGCAAAACCCGAGAAAAACCTTGGAAACCTTTTCATAAGGCATATATTTAAGAACAAGGCTGAAATATTTAATATAGGGCTTCCAGTTAACCTGGTCGGCCGCAAGAAGACCCTTGTTAAAGGAAACCAGTTCGCCCATATCAGGACGTGTATCATTAAGTCGCCGGACCTTGATGCGATTGGCCACCAATGGGATATCAACAAAAAGAAGGACAAAAACAGCAATAATCAGATATAACAGGCCAACCCGCGCCCCAAACCGCCTGACCATTAAAAACACCTTATGCGGATTCATGTCTGTCATTATTACCTTTTAAAAGCCCTTCACGCATAGAATAAAACATAACCATACCCGCCATCAGGATAAAAACAACCATCAGCAAATAATTCGCCATATAGCGCAGCGGACTCGCGTAGCGGAAAAGCACTGAATTTCGGCCTTCAGGGATCCAGACACCTTTAAAAGCATGGAATACGCGAAGAACCTTCCCTTCCTTGCCATTAATATAAACATGCCAATTAGAATCATAGCTATCAGTCCAAACAAGGAATCTTGACGCCGGAAGATTGGATTTAATCTTCAATGTATTAACATCAAAACCCTCCACACGAATCAACGTGCTTTTCTCCGTGACAGCCTCCATGTCAGGCGCAGCCTTCGAAGAATTCCTGACATCGCCCGAAGAAACTTTATCAGGAGCAAGAAATACAAGGTTCTTCCGTGACTGCCACGCCCCTCCCATCCTGCGGAAAAACAATACGGATGTATCATCGAGAATTACAGTATTGTCCGCAAGGTATAGCCTGTTATGCATGAAACCCTTGAGCTGATGGTCGGGAACATAGGTTAAAACATCGGCATACCAGCGACTCGCATAATAAATTCCTTTTTGCATTTCCTGCAAGAACACGGCCTTCACCGGTTCATTGGACGCCACATCATTCCCATTCCTTTGGAAAGCAAACTTGCTGAAATAACTCTTCCCATATTCCAGTAACCCGCCTTTATAAAGATTGCCGTTGGCGGACATGGTATGCAAAACATGCGCCGGCTGAACCAAGAGGGCGATGAACAAACAGCACAACGCCAGTTTATGGCCAGCATCAGCTTTGATCACCGTTACAAAGAACACCAATGAAGCGGCCAACGTCACCCATGTGGTCCAAAGGATGTTTTCACGAGAAATAAGCCAGCCGGAAAAGATCACGTGCACCAAAATAATGAGAAATAGTGTCTTGCGGTTATTCTTCCCGCGATGCTCCTGAATAAAAACCCGCAACTGTTCTACACAAAAGAGAATGGCCATGGGCAACGTGCCCAGCCAGAAAAGATAATAAATGTTACGCATGAACCTGAAAAAGAAAACGTGATCATAAACAAATTTGTACACAGGCGTTGATTCGGTAACACTCAAAAGCATAAGCACAAATACAGTTGCCAGCAGGAAAACGCCGCGACGGGTTATTGGATTAATGACTGACAACAAGATCAGCATAACAACAAAGAATGTAATGAAAAAACTTTCAACAGCAATCGTAGATTGATTGTCAAAAATATTCTCAAAATACCCCTGCGTAATAAGATCGCCGGAAGATGCCAATTTCTGACTGACCGAAAGCGTTGAACTTTCCGCGGCACCGGCATGTCGTCCGGGCAGAATAAACTCACCCTGCTTGGATTCATTATAAAAATTCACCGCAGGAATGCACGCCATTATAAGGAAAGCAATCCCGGCAACAAAAAAGGCACGGCTGGTTTTGAAAAATAACCAAATGCGTTTAAAGAAAGCCACTGTCTCCCGGTAATAAAAGATGGAAAACATGATGGAAAAAACACCCGCAATCGTCAAAAAGAAAAACGGAATATAGGTTGTTGCCAATATTCCAGTACAAAGACATACACCCAGGAACTGATGCTTCTTCCCTTCATGACCAAAAGCCAAAAGAAAATAAAAGAACCAAAGGATCGGGGTGAACAGGATCACGATATAGGTAAAGAATAACTGCCCTCCCCATGAAGAAAACAAAAGCAGCAGATAGGCTGTCACCGACAGAACCTTGTCACGAAACAGCATCCTGGCGGTTAGCCAGAAAGCGATGGTACCCATGAAGAAATACAGCGACAAGAATATAAAATGCGCATAAATCTGTTTTATGCCGATTGATTTCAGGAAAACGATAAACCAGAATACCGGATTAACCTCACCAATACGCCGCAGGAAGAAATTGTACGGTGCAGCCCCTTCCACCCAATCCGGATGCCATAATGGCAAAACACCTCGTTTGAGATTCTCCGTGAAGAAACCAATATGCTCATAATAGGAAATCGAATCCTGGACCAGGATCATTTTCGCGGAAAGATAGTCCCAAAAACACAACACCCATAAAGCAAAGGGAAAAAGAATATACAGGACAAAATCGCGGCGTTCAGATGAGGAAAAAATCTTCATTCGGACTTCAGGGCACGGTTCATAAGGCCTGAAACCGCTTTTTGTGGGTTTTTATGAACATAAATGACCTGATAAACAGCCGTTGTGATCGGCATGTCGATTTTCAATTTCCTGGCAAGGTTGTAAACCGCTTTGGCGGTAACAACCCCCTCGGCTACAGAATCCATTTTACAAAGGATCTGCCGG
>JAZDPD010000211.1:0-6494 GCA_043798045.1 Candidatus Omnitrophota bacterium
CTTACAAAGTAACAGTTATTTTTCAGATCTATGGAGCTCTTTTAAATTTTTCCTGTCGCACTTGTGATTACAATTTTCTCGGGGGGAGGATTACGCGGAAACTTCCTGAACTTCGCTGGCAAATTCCACAAGCCTGGAAAGTTGGAAAAAATTGACCTTGTGAAACTCCATGCCCACTTCCCATAACGACGAAGGCTTGCCCCTGGCCCAGCAAACGCGGCCATGAAGCGGCACAGCCCCTTTGCCGTCAGGAAGCTCGACTTCAACAGCCAGGACATCATCAATAAAAAACCGCTCGCGTGTATAAAACCGGGCACCTGACGCAGAAAAATCTCTCAACGACACATCAACGCCGTAATCATCAGAAACATCTTTAAATCTTGTTGGAAGTTTGGCACTGAACCGCTCGAATACACGGCGATCGTCCACAGAAATTTCTTGTGCCTCTAAATTCATCAGATCATCTCGTGGTGTAAAAAACGTGTGTTTAACGTTTGATCAATATCCTCACGCGATCCATCAATCACATCCGCAAACGTCAGGCCAATGCGATACTGTTCACTATCCGCAAGCTTGCGGACCCACTTGACCTCACCGATCACCAGAACAGGCTCTGTGTCAGGCTTAAGCGCAAGCTCAATGGCCACGCGCTCTTTCAGGGCAATGGCATGATCCGAAATAAACCCTATCCCGTCACGGCTGATATCAAAGGTTTTGGAGCGCGAAAACAGCGCATCTTCTTTCCCATTCACAGGAACATTGCAATCAAAGCGCCGCGTTTTTCTTTTGTCTGATTGATTTTGCATAGTTAAATTTTAATACCTTGGTTATTAATTGCAAGACATTTCTATATTTCTTAAAATACAACTCGATTTTCAAAACATCTGTCAAAACACATGAAAATAATGATCTTTCCGCTAAAAATCCATTTTTCATTCTTTACCGTAAAAACAACCATAACTCCTTCACTGCATTACTGTTATACCTGTGCATAAATACCCCCAAACATGTTAAGTATAGCATGAAAACGTTTTCCGGCAACCCATGGAGCAAAAATAGTCAAAATATTTTAATTCTCCATGTTTCATTGAGTTATAATTACAGACTATGACTAGGAAAAAGAATGAAAAAATCCCTTACCAGGAATACCAGGCTTTAAAGGAAAAAGAGTCTAAAACGAAATTTAAATTCAAGGTGTACCCATGGCCCGTCCTGGCAGCATTATTGGTTCCGTTGTTTTTCTTTATTTTGCTTATTGTTTATTACCTTTTTGTTGTCCGGAACTTTCCAGAATGAGCGTCAATTTCACTGATGTGACATTTTTAACCATCATAGCGGTATTAACCATTATCGGCTATTTTCGCGGCTTGCTGCGCACGGTTGTTGGCCCTGTCAGCTTTGGCGCTGCCCTTCTGGTCGCTTTTTTCTTATACCAAAAAACACACAACCCCATCATCACCCTGTCCGTTGGCCTTTTTGGACCGGTTTTCCTGGGTGCGGTGATCAATACGATCATCAATCACACCATCATGCGCAATAAAATTCCCGAACCTTCAACCCTTAGCCGGATCACGGGGGCGGCATTCAATTGTCTTTGGGGAAGTATTATCTGCCTTACCATCCTGGCCGGACTGATCGTCATGCCGCTGGATGCGTTTCGCCTCGGAGATATCAATAACAATGCCCGTGGATCAATCACTTACGCCCTGCTCAGAAAACCGTTCGCGTCAAAAGGCATCATTTCTTCTTATGAAGCCCAGGCATGCGTTTCGGGTGTATGCACCATGTCAGAAAAAGACCAGAACAAACTGGCGGCCGATAAAGATGTGCAGGAGATCATGAACGACCCGCGCGTCCTGAGGCTCATGGCCAGTCCGGCCATTCAGGGGGCTATTGATGCACAGGATTATACCGCACTCTTTTCAAATCCGATCGTCATGGAACTTGGCCAGGATCCTGAGTTTCTTGCCAAAGCACTGCGGGTTTATCCCAAGATCAAGGCCATGGAAAGCCGCTAAAACCGGGATTACCTTAATACGGCAACTCGTCCATCAACAAAATTCGGCATGCCCGAAACTTCGCACATAATTTTCAGTAATGCCGATGAATTGTCTGCCTGGCGTAATTACAAGTTACTACTCTATTAGTAGTTACCAACAACGTTTTGCATACAATTTACGAACGATCGGTTGTTTTGGATTCAGACGTGCGCGCGGGGCCTGTTTCAACCAGGGGGCCTGGTGTTGGCTTTGGAGCAGGGTTCGGATTGGGCGATGGCGGTGCCACAGGGCCTGATGATCCAGGTGACGCCGGCAAAGCCTTTTCATCAGATCTTGGCATATCTGTTTTATCATCACGAAAACCATTTATTTTAATTACCTTAAGCAGGTGTGATTTCATATTAGAAATAATGTCCAAACTACTGCCTATTTGTCCAGATTGGACATTGCCGTTTGCAACGTCCTTAACGTTATCAACAATAGATCCAACGCCTTGCAAAATTCCGGATCCAGGAAGGGTTGCTTCATATGTTTTTCGTTCATCAATCACCTGAGCTTCATCACCCGTCATGATGATCTCATTGTCCAAGCCCTCCTGCGAGGAAATGGTACCATCAGGGCGTTCCTGAAACTTTTCAACACCATCATTGACAACAGGAGGCGGTACAATGGTGGCCTCAGGATGACGGTTGACAATATCCTTTAAGGCTTCCACCTCTTTTTGCTGCGCCTCCAGGGACTTGGCCGCATTGTCATGATCATATGTTTCAGGATACATGGCACGATTTCGGGCCTGGGCCTTGTCCTGCGGCTCATCATCTGCCCCATTGGCCGAGATCAATTGCATGTAATTGGTAAACTGTGTGTGCGCCTTGTCTTTATCCGCCTGGGTTTGGGCTTTATCCATGGCCGCATAATAACGCTTGATCGCCTTCTGGACCTTGATCTTGGTGGCCATGGCATCGTCTTTCAAATTCTTAAGCGCCGCAGCCTTGAGCATCTGGGCCTCGTTCTGGTAAACCACCTTGTTATCACCGCTTAAGGCAAATTCCCACTTATTAAGGTAAGCCACAAACTGGGCACGGTCGATCTGACCATGGCGGAAGCGTCCTTGCATCTTGGCCACGGCACGCGGCAGGTGCTTGACCAGCATCTGGTTTTCGGTATTAACCGCCGCACCACTGGCCGCGACCTTGGCCAGGAATTCCTTGGCCCCATCAGCACCCAGGGCCAAAACCGCGATTTCCTTAATAATAGCCCCGCGCTGGGCCATGCCCGGCACAAGCTTGACCTGTTCCAGATACATCGTAACCGCTGGTTCAACCGTAAGCTTGTTCTTCAAGCGCGTGGTATAAAGCTTTGCCAGTTCCGGATCAAGTTCATTAAAGGATATGGTCAACCCGCGCAAGAGATACTTGAAAAGTTCAAGGACAGGATCTGCGGTCTTGTCGATCTTGCCCATGGCATAATCCGCCCAGGTCTTATCGCCCATATTGATGATGGGCTTGCCTTCACTATCCTTGGTGGCTGCCGTTGAACTGGCGCGGAAGGAAGATCCGACACCATCCAGCGTTGCCTCGTCACCAGCGCCATTAATAAGCTCATCCAAAGCAGAATGCTGCTTCAAGAGTGCAACAGCAGCATCAAACCCGGAACCCATTTCTAATGGATCAACCGTATCTACCCGAAAAGCGCTGTCAGCTATTTGATCCATCAAACGAACTTCATCACCTGTCGGCATTGAGGCCATCTGATAAACCTCTCTTGCCTTATTCTCACTCTGAGCATTATCCCTGAAAAGTTCTGTAACACCCGGGATCATGGCAGCCTTCATTAATAAAGCACGCATCTGAGGATTGCTGGCATTATCTTTGGTGATAAGGCCTTGCTGCATGGCATGATCTAGTTGTTTGAAAATTTTAGCAGCCAGGTTAGCCCTCTCTTCGGAAGACTGAGCCGTATTGAGATCATTAATATCAGAAGCTAAAACTCTTATTGGCAATGGCAAGACTGGTTGTTGTTCTCTAATACCATCAACACTCAAAGGCGGCTGCGGAATCGGTGCCTGGGGTGTTACTTCTTCGATGAGGGGGGTGAAGCCCTCAGGATTAGAGACAGCTACATTACTTTCAGAAGAAAACCCTTCATTAAAATTTGAATCTAACTGCTCAAATTTAAGATTATTTGTGCCGTCTTTATTAACAATCTGCTCCTTCATCCCCGTCCACTTCGAACGCCAATCAACGCTATCACCCGAAAGACGCAGCCATTCTTCAAAGCCCTTGGCTGATCCAGAAGCAATCCCAGTACTTTTTAACCACGCCGCCCGATTGGCCGCATTCTCACCTCGGCGTTCATTCATGCGAATTGATTTCGTCATCACAGCCATCAACAATTCTTTTGTCGTTGGATTGTTCAAATTGAATTCTTTGACCAATGCCTTATATCTTGCTGTATTCTCAAGTGGCAATGGCTGACGGATCTGGAAATCAAGCGGTATTTCATCGCCATTTTCATTCTTATACGTTCCATAAACACGCATGTGCGCCACCAAACGGCCATCCGGAAGTTTTTCAAGATTGAAATTATTCTTTTCTATTACTTTAAGGGCTATCTGAAATGTAAACGCAGATTTAAGAGCTAACTGGGACACACGATAATAAACCTCAGCGGATACCCCCGCTGCCTCACCCGCTTTCTCATATAATCGATTCGCCATGTAATATTGATAAAGTATTTGTTTATGACGCGCCTCAAGAGTTTGCGCCAGGATTTCTTCAACAGAGAAATCCTGATCATATATACCTGAAACGATCCCACCGATCATGGTGTCTTTAAGGTTGTTGTGAACACGTGCCTGGGTTGCTACGCCGGCATTGCCGCTTAAATCATCCTGACGCGTGCGGCCGTGCACGCGTTCATGCCGCAAAACACCTGCAGAACTTCCCGTTGTGATGCCTGTCAGAAATTCCATCACCACGCCACTGGCAACTAAAATCTCACCTTGAGCATTCCTCAATACTTGAATGAATTTAGCTGTTGGTTTAAAACCGTCTTCTTTCAACGCCTGAATCGCCTGATCCATGGCTGTCTGCTTACGTGCATCTTCTTTAGAAGTACGCTGATACGCCGTCGAATTATCTAATTCGATGTGCTTATTATTTTTATTAAACAGTTTATTCTTCAATAACATATCAACCATTATTTGCCCATTTTCAGGATCAGCTTCAAGAAGATCATCAATCGCCACTTTTGTACCATCATTTAATTGAGCGGCTGACTCCTGATCACGTTCCAGACCTAAATCCAGAACAATGCTTCTTCCAAAATCCCTCATATCATTTAGAATCGCCTTAGCTATACGGCTTTCAGGTTTGTTTGTGCCATCTTTTAAATCTTCCCTTAGTTCGAACGCCCAACGTGGAACCTCAGTCGCTACCCTTTGCCCATCAGCATCCTGTTGATCAAATATTTTGGGTAACTCAGCCAACCGAACCTCGCCTTGGGTAACAATCGTCAAATATGAATTAATCATTTCCCGAATTTCACGTTCATCTACAACATCACGCTCAGCCGAATTACGTTTCGTGCGACGTTCAAGCGCGTCTTGTATTTTACGAAGCACATCATTAGTACTAATGATTTTCTCTGCATCAGCCTTCGATATTGTTCCATTATCATTAAGCTTGATTTCATAATGCTCTAACATCCCACGAACGGCCAAGGTTGGCTCATTTTTCTCATCCAAAGGAACAAAATATGTGCCGTTGATATTTTTAACAAAAATCTGTTCAGCAGCAATGAATCCTTTTTGATTTTTCTTTAATCCGTCTTCCCAAACACGGCCATTCTGATCAACATACTGACCTCTGGTGAATCGTGCCACATCTTCTGCCAAAACATATCCCTCATAAATAAGATCCTTGTCAGTCACACGATATTGTGCCGTTGCATTCACACGCACCATATGCTCTTTATTCCTGTTACCATCAAAAGGCAATTCAATCGTTCGTGTTTCATCAAACGTAGCCAAATCACCATTTACAACCGCCAATTGATTGTCTTTGATCAATGCTTTAATCACCCCGGTATCCTTATCAATAATTCGACTGTATGCACGATTTCCATAAGGCATGTTGATTTGGATCTTATCGCCTTTTCGAATGGTCACATCAGTTTGACCGTGAACAAATAAATCCTCACTAAGAATCGTAGATTCCACATGCCCCAATGTTCCATACTCCTCAAAAGCATACTCATGCTCAACCAACAATTGACGACGTCCAAAATCTCTTATATTAACCGCCACTTCTTCTTTGATTTGGCCCTTGCCATTCTTATCCAAAGACGCATACTGCCCATGCATGATAAATCCCTTTGCCGGGAATTTTTGAGGGCATTTCGGCACTATCTGTGTAAATAACCGCCTGTTATACACAGCCACCTGATCCTCCGTAGCATCTTTTAACTGACCAATCAAAGCCAAATCTTCCC
>JAZDPD010000037.1:0-3183 GCA_043798045.1 Candidatus Omnitrophota bacterium
ATAAAACCTGGAATTTCCCGCTTTAAAGGCACCACAACAACACGTTTATTGACCCAATCACCCTGTGCCACAATATCATCAGGAATCTTGGTATTTATATAACTCTTTACAGCCATCTTAAATCTGTCATTTTCATCAACAATGAGTTTCAAGGCCTGTTTTAAAGTTTCATTTTCTTCCTGCTTTAATAAGACATCGTTGATCTTCTTCAAAACATCCGGTCGATTCAAGTTAACAAGAAATTCTTCAGCCTGATGCTCATCCGCCATATCCAGCGGATAAAAAAGAACACCCTTTCTTGCTTTGTCAAAAACTCCTAACGTATAATTCTTTTCATTCTTAACCATGATCATAGACGACAACACAGACTGATCTTGGACTGGCAAGAGCATCAAAGAACTTCTTACCAAATCTTCACCTATCAATTCCTCATTAAAACTATCCAGAATCGCCCTGGAATCAGGATCTTCATCCCTAATAACACCGTCAGGCAACTTGTCAATATTATCAAGAAATTGAACAAAACTTGTCCCACGGTAATGCCGAACAGAACCCGCGCCACTCTCATACATATAACGACTGAATTCGTTAAGGACTGTATAAAGAATATTTTCAATCTTACTATAAAATTCCTTTATAACTTCAGGTGACTCATCCTTAAGGTACTCTTGCCAAACAGCATTCAGAACCTGGATATTCTCTGGTAAAGAAAAGACCTCCAAAAGCTTTTGAATAATCTTTGTATCCATTGGCTGCATGTCTTGCCAAATAAGTACGGGATGAATATCCCAATTAGATTCATTAAGAAGCATCACAATATCATAACCAGTTGACTTACGGACTACCTGAAAACCTCTTACCGGCGCCGGATAATTAACTTCCTGACCTGACAATACAGGATAATAGTGTTGTATCTCAGCTCTGGCGTCCAGCTCACTTTTCATCATCTCAATCACATCCTGATAATCGAGGACGCCCTTATCATTTACTAACAAACGGGCCCGCTCTCTTAATTGTAACAAAAGAGCCTCAACGGACACCTCTGATAAACCATCAACCGAAAATGCAAAAACACTATTGCGTGCTGAAGCGACTGATTGTTTCAAGAAACCTATGTGATACCAGCCATGTTCATCACGTGCCGCAAAGAATGATTTGACCTTTCTTTCTTTCACATTCTCAGGTTTTGTAACGATCAAACTGTCCGGATCCAACCCTCTATCTGACAACTGTTTAATAATAACTTCCAGAAATGGATTTCTCTCTTCCTGAATATCCAATGACAAATGATCAAAATCTTGTGCCAGCAATCCTTGCACAGCTTCATCAGAAATAAACCGATAATATCGCAACAACGGCTTATCCGGCCTGACCTCAAACCAGTCAAGTTTTATCGTCTGCATTTGATCAAAAATCCTTGACTTCAAATCTTCTTTGAGTTCTTGCAATTTCCTGAATTCATCCACCGACAAAAAAGCCACAGGATTCTGATCATAATGGGATTGCGTTAGAAACAGCCGGGTTAAAGATTTAAGGCGATTTTCTATGGCGGGTAAAAGTTTAATCTTAGAATCTGATCCTTGCGATTTGCCACGCATATCAACAGTTACTTTTGACTTCGCACCTTTCTTTAACCTCCGACTTAATTGACTCTGGTCAGCCTGTGACAATGCATGCTCCTTTTTAAGAACAGCACCAATCCCCATCTGTAAACCGCCAGAAAAATATTGGCGAGGTGTGGAATCTGCGGCATAGGAAAAGGATTCCATTTCGGGCACGCCATTAACTTGTACGGGCGATTCATGAATCGCCCCTACGACATCATTTTTAATATAATTAAATACGCCAACTTTATACGCTTGCAGATACTGGTCATAAATCTTATCTTTAACCGCCGGATCATCCGCCAAGACACCGCTGGTCTTTGATTTATCACTATAAACCTGATTCAACAAAGCATCCTTAAGTGTTACCTTGTACCATGTCGCCAGAATCATGGTGTAAAACATTTGACGTAACGGGGCAAAATTCTTCCCCTGATTCACTTCTTTTTCAAGTTCTGGGATGATGATCTCGCGGATGATATCCCTGGCCAATTCGTGTGCCGGGGCGGTTTCTAAACCCGCTCTATCCTGTTCAGGGCGGGTCACGGATCCAATACTACGCACATCATTGACAGCATGTTCTATCGCTACGTAATCCGATTCCAGCATTACCTTTAAATGGGCATCCATAATATACGCCGCATCATTGTGTTCTAATACCCTGGCCTTATCGGCCACGATCCAGACTTTATTAAAGGTATCCACTGGTATATCCGTTGTCCCGTATAACTCCTGCGCTTTGGTATAAACCCTGTCCCAAAACGCCTTCCCCAAGTCTTTCTGCGGATAAATCATGGATGCCGTCAACTGCTTGAGGATATAATCCTGCGCCAGCATATCCTGACCAAGCTCTGTTTTTCCTAATTCATCCTCAATCATACGGTCTTTTTCATAAGGAGAAAGGTTAACCCACAAATCATCTTCTTTGATTGTTAGTGCCGCCAGGAAATACTTGATAAGTTTTTGCGACTCACCTTTAAATGCATCACTGTTGCTTTCAAGCAAAGAATCACCTGAATCCATGATAAAATCAAATAAAAGAGGATTTTCCGGATGAAGGGCTACCCCCTGCATTATAACGGGCATATACGTAACACTTGAGCTAACCATACTTCCCGGTTCTGGCAAGCCAAGAACCTGGGCCAATGCGCGCGTTGGGAATACCGAGGAGAAAATCAAACTGCAAACAATCCAAATGGAAATGATCCTAAAAGATAACGTCGTCTTTAATGATTTCATAGCACCTTTCCTTAATTAATAACAAATACATGCCATCATTTATGGCTCTATTGATTCAGCAATTACGATAAGAATGTTGATGTATTAAATATAAACTATGGAAGATATGAAAATCAAGGTGCAGAATATTTTTAGCCCCATCATCTATGGGACAGCATTTTCCATGAAGTGCCTTAGACTGCCCGCAGAATGAATGCCAATAATAACAGGTTTTATCCCTGGGGCATGCTGCAAGCGTTTAAGCATGTCACGATCAATATTAAAAGAAATTCCTTCCCGACCAACATTATTGTTTATCTCAAGCCCAGAAGGATTGAGATAAACACCCCCCTTATCGGCT
>JAZDPD010000254.1:0-7354 GCA_043798045.1 Candidatus Omnitrophota bacterium
TTTTGAAATTCATAATAAAGAAATTATATAGGCAGGGGCGGATTTGGAATCCACGGTTGTCAGGATGAAAGGCGGGACAACAATGAGGTTACAGCCGTCTCTACGCGCAGGATCCGAGGGCCAAGACCAAATACAACGCACCCTGCTTCATGAAACTTATCAAGTTCATACGGAATAAAGCCGCCTTCAGGACCCACAACAAGAACCTTGGGATCCTTAAAGATCTCCACACCACTTCCTGAGGGGTCTGCCACAATTCCCTGACGGCCACATAAAATACTGGGCATAACATCTTCCACGAAAGGCTTAAACTTTTGGTGCAAAACAACTTGTGGCATAACCGTATCTTTAGCCTGTTCCAGGCCCAGGATAAGCTGATCACGAATCTCTTCCGGCAAAAGAGCTGTACATTTCCAGAAACTCTTCTCAACACGTTTGGAATGAAACACATGGATTGCCTCAACACCCATAGTCACAGCTGTCAAAAGCACTCGCTTGAAAACGATCGGCCGCATCATGGCCACGCATAAAACAACAGGGATCTTGGATGGCGGATCAGCTTGCAGAACAACATCCATTTCAAGCGCATCCGTTGTCAAACGCGTGATGCACCCTTGACCAATCTTACCATCCAGAACACCCACCACAAGCCGGTCGCCAACAGCCGCACGATGAATATCAAGCACATGGGCCTGCCGCCGCCCGGTCAAAAGAACCTTGGACGTTCCGGGAATAAAATCATTAGAAAATATTAGGATAAGATTCATGAAGTAATGGATAAAAATGCAGGGGCGGTTCATGAACCGCCCCTACTATACAAAACAATACATTAATAGATTATTCTTCCATCTTGAGCATTTTGCGCAGCTTGGCTGGCATCATATGCGCCAATGTGTGCGACTTGACCTTCTTTTTCTGACGGTCAACAATCACCTCAACCTGACGGCGAACCGCCATAAAAGCATCCCTGACAACAGCCGAAAGGTTGTCATGTGCATTGCGGCCTGAATCACGCTTGACAATGATCTCGTGATGCGGCGGCATGCGCAGGTCAATGCGCACATGATACGTATGCTTGGCATGCTGATGCGTCGGATTCTGTTCGATAAAAACACGGCAACTGATAATATTGTCGCACGCCATTTCAAGCTTGGCCGCCTTTTCCTGGACCACAGCCTCGATTTCCTGCTTATGTTCCACATTTTTCATGATAAGTTCTAAGGGAAGTTTCATAATGCCTCCGTATGATTGAATAAATTACCTGCATCACATTGTCGCCATATTCCTGAATTTTGCAATAGCAAATTTGTAGATGTTCCATTAGAATGGGTCAACTTATGAAATTTGAAGATATCCTTACAAAATATAATTTCCCTCCTGCCTACGCGCAAACACTGCTGGCTTCGGGCATCACCATGCTTCATCCGCCGCAGCAGGACGCCATTCACGCCGGATTACTGGAAGGGACCAACATTGTCCTGGCCGTACCCACCGCTTCAGGCAAGACGCTTATGGCCGAGCTTGCCATGCTTAAAGCCATCTTTGAAAAAGGTGGCCGCTGCCTTTACATCGCACCGCTCAAAGCCCTGGCGAGTGAAAAATACCGCGACTTCAAGATAAAATATGAAAAACTCGGTATCAAGATCGGGATTGCCATCGGCGACCTTGACTCACCCTCAGCCTATCTGAAAAACTACCAGATCATTATCGCCACAGCCGAGAAAGTCGACGCGCTTTTGCGCGCCCGCACGCCGTGGCTGATCAACGATCTCTCGGTGACCGTATTTGATGAAATCCATGTGATCAACGACACATCGCGCGGGCCGACACTGGAAATACTGATCACCCGCATCAAGCTGTTAAATCCGAACATGCAGCTTTTGGGCCTATCCGCCACAGTGGCCAATTCCAGGGAAATGGCCGGATGGCTGAACGCCAAAGCTGTGGTAAGTTCCTGGCGGCCCATCCCGCTTCACGAGGGCGTTTATTACAACAAACGGCTTACTTACGCCAGCGGCAGCATACGCGTCATCCAGGAAGATGCCCCGGACGAAGTCCAGCAACTGGTGGTTGACACGCTGCGCGGTAAAGGACAAGCCCTGGTTTTTGTGAATTCGCGCCGATCGACCCAGGCTGTGGCGCGCGAACTCTGCCGCTGGGTCGGGCCCTTGACAAGCGCTGAAGAACGCGCAGCCCTCAAGGAACTTGCTAACGATCTCGCCCCGGCGCTCGATTCAACCAAAATTTGTAAAAAACTCTCCGATGCCCTACTCCATGGCGTTGCGTTTCACCACGCCGGGCTTAAACCTTTCCAGCGCGAAGCCATTGAAGAGAATTTCAAGAAGAACATCATCAAGGTCATTTGCTGCACACCCACATTGGCCGCAGGCGTTAACCTGCCCGCACGCCGGGCCATTATCCGTGATGCCAAACGTTACGCATCAGGTGTCGGATCAGTTTTTATCCCGGCCTCGGAGTACAAACAATGCGCCGGACGCGCCGGACGCCCGCAATATGACGAATACGGCGAAGCGGTGCTCATCGCCAAATCCATGTCAGACCAGGATGCACTCTTTGAACGTTTTATACTGGCCCCGCCAGAACCTGTCACTTCAAAACTGGCCGATGAAGCCCAGTTGCGCAAGCATGTACTATCGTCGGTGGCCGGCGGCTATGTGCATGATGTGAATACCATGTTTGAATTCCTCAACCATACCTTCCTGGCCTATCAGCACAGGGGCACGAATCTGATTGAACTGGTCGGCGGGATTTTCGAATTCCTGCACAAGGAACAGTTCATTGAAAAAAGCGGGTTCCGTTATTTCCCCACACCGTTTGGCACACGGGTCAGCCGCCTTTACATTGACCCGGCCTCGGCCATCATCATCAAGAAAGGCCTGGCACGTATCGCATCAGGCGCCAATTTCTCAAGCATCGGACTATTACATTTGATCTGTTCCTGCCCGGACAGCGAAAGACTCAATGTCGGCAAGAAAGACCAGGAGGACATGGAGGACTTTGGCAACAAGGTGGCTGATGAGCTGATCCTGACACGCGATGATATTCAACTTTTGCAGGATTATTTTGCCTCACTGGGTGTTCTTAAAACCGTATGGCTTTTACTGCGCTGGATGGATGAAGAACGGGAAGAGGATGTCTGCGAACGGTTTGATGTGGGGCCCGGCGATATTTTCCGCCATACGGAATCCGCGCAATGGCTTTTGTACGCCGCGCAATCCATTGCCGAGGTTTATCAGTTCAACAAGCTCTCGCATTTCATTGAAGGCCTGAAAAACCGCGTGCGCTACGGGATCAAGGATGAACTCCTGGAGCTCACCGGACTTAAAGGCATCGGCCGCGTACGCGCCCGCATTCTTTTTAACCACGGGTATCACAAACTCACGGATTTTAACGCCGCCTCTGAAGAAAAACTTGGCCGTCTCAAAGGCATCGGTCCGGTGCTGGCTAAAGATATCCTGAAACAAATAACGTAAGGGCAGCTCCCAGCGGCCGGCACGGGGATCGGCCACTACCTGTTAGGCGCAAACCCCATAAATTGCCCCACATCACGCACAATCTCGGTATGCAAAACAATGGGCTCGAATCCCTGAATGTCATCTTTCATATACACCATTTGATCTGCTGACAATGACATTTCAAGCACACCCGCCTGGCCCCGCACATTCATCACCTGGGCCTGGGCGGTTAAATCAATACCACCGACTTGACTGTGATCCTTTGCCCCCTTGCCTCCCTTCAAACGGCTTGATCCCTTTTTAACCTTTCCAAGAACTTTAACAGAAGATTTCCCTGTCCGCTTGTTCATCGCCTCAGCTAACAAATTCTTTTGGATGCCATCAATTAAATCGCTTATATTATCGATTTTCTCGATCTTCCCACGTCGCGCCAAGCCCACATCAAACGGTGACGCATCTGCCAATAATCCAATGGATGTCATAACCTTCACATACTCGACGGTCCTGCTCGCGCGATAGTCCCTGATCGAACGAAGCATCGGCAACTCACCCTTAACGCGATAAACAAACCAATTGTCTTGAAATTTATTCCCCTGATCCCGTCCCAACTCAGAAAGGATTTCATTGTACAACGTCATTCTTGACGGATTAATTTTAAATAACTCCGGGAGCCGAGAATGATATTTTGTAAATACTTTATCTGGTAAAGAATGTATTACATTTTTTATATACGCAACTCTGTTCTTAACGTCCTGAACCAAAGCATTTCTGGCATTCTTTTTATACTCCATTCGTTTATTTGTATCCGATGAAGACATCTTCGCGATCCTGCGCCATTCATCTTTTGACAAGCCATCCCCCGCATTCCAAACATATGAAGCATATGCCTCACTCTCAAACCCTTCAGCCTCAAAAGTCTTAACCAGATCGTTAAACGCGGCCCCGCGCACATCAAGAGCCCCCGCCTCATTTGAGTTCCATTTAATGCCAATATTCTTCTCAGCCTTCAACAAAATCTCCTCAATCGTCATCCCTTTCTCCAAGAAAACCTTGTTCATCCAAATCGTAAATACCGGAACGAGCACGTCAAGATTCCCTGGCCCCTCCCCAACAGGAATATCAAGCCATTCATTGCCCTTTTTACTTCCTGACGGCTCTTGAAGCTCCTTGTTAATTTCCATCTCAAGAATCTTGATATCAACCGACGCTTTTATATCCAAAGGCAAATCATTGATTGCATTCCTCGCCACAAAAAGCATTGTTATCCATGTTTTATACTCAATCTGCAAAGCAGACAACCCTTTAACATGTTTCTTATGCAACTGTTTGGCATCAATAACACCCCCACTTTCAACAAGCGCAAAACTTGTAAACAACCGACCCAAACGAATTGCATCATATTTATTCGCTTTTAATTGAGGGCCAAACACATCCAGATTTCTTGATAAAAGGCCATAGAATATCGGCGATAAATTCTCCACCACCTCTGTCCCCCTTGAATCATCATACCTTTGAAACAACCCCTTTAACAAATCCTCCACTGTTATGCGCTTTGCCGGACCATTAATCAACCCTGACTGATACATTTGAAAACCGCTTGTCGTTTTCTCCATCATGGAAATCAACTCCGTGATCTTGCGTTCAATTGGTACCGGAGAACTCACCGTCTCTGGAACAGACACCTCCGGCTCCTCCGCTGGCTGAACCACCGGCTCTTGCTCAACAACAAGCGGCTCCTGTACGTTTATGGTTGGCTTTGAGAACGATGGCAACTCCCAACCACTTTTAGACCACTGCCATAAACCACCGGCCACAGACAGGCTCACCAATGTCACCGCACCCCAATACGCCCCTGTTCTAATCGCTTTTTTAAAGAACGGTTTAAAACCGATCTTTTCAATTCTGAACCGCTGTACCTGCTGCACGTAAGAATTAATCCGAATAATTGGACGTTCGGATTGACGTAAACGCCGTTTCGGCGGCCCTTTCCATTCATTACCTCCCTTGATTTCCATGGCCCTGTCCACCTGTGCCGCATCAAACCCGCCGGAGAAATACTTGCGCGGGATAAGCTCTTGCGAATAGATATCCACCTCTTCGCGAATAAGGTCATACGCCCCTTTTTTGTAAGCCTGAAGGTAGTCCTCATAAATCTGTTGCGTCTGGGCCTTGGGATCCAGTATCTCAATGCCTTCGGTTTTATGTTGATTCACATAAACCATGGAAAGGATATTATTGCCTTTCACTTCCTGGCCAGCGGCCTGTGCCGCACTCTCAGCCAGCTTCTTTTTAAACCATACGGATAAAACAAGCGCATAACATATCTGGCGCAACGGGGCGAAATTGGCACCCTCATTGACCTCTTTTTCAAGGATCGGTAGCACAACCTGACGGATCACGTCCTTGGACATTTCCTGGGACGAATCCGACTTATCCTCCTGAATACTCTCTGCCAAAGGCCCCTTGGCCACATCAGAATTTTTTGCAAAGTAATCCGACTCCAGCATGACCTTAAGCTTTACCTGATCGACAAAACCGGAAATGTCCTTCTTGTCCTTGCTTAATGATTCATACACCACCGACTCCTGCGGCACAATCCAGACCTTATTGAATGTATCAATGGGAATATCCGTCGTGCCAAACTTCTCGTGGGCGCGGCTATACACCTCGGCCCAAAAAGCCTTGCCGGTAGCCGAATCAGGATAAAGCAAGGAAGCCGCCACCTGCTTGAGAATATAATCCTGATTCAAGAGATCACGCCCCATACCAGTGCGGCCAAGGTCTTCCTGCACAATGCGATTGTTTTCATACGGAGAAAGGTTAACCCAAAGGTCTTGCTGCGGGATAGTGAGTGACGCCATAAAATAACGCACAAGCCGGGATGACTGTGCTTTAAACGCGTCTGCCGACAACTCCTTATCGCCTTCATCAAAAAGGAAATCAAACTGAAGCGGTTCACGGACATTGACCTTCATGCCGCGCAACAGGCACAGCTCAACCGGCGCACTTAAAGCCGCCATGGGAGTCATCACCCCCTGGGCATGTGCACACGGATTCATCGACGCCAATAAAAATGCGATCAACACCAGCCAAGATACTTTTCGATAAATTTTTCGCAGCATTTAATTGTCCACCCCATGTAAGGGCGGTCCCCCGTGGCCGCCCTTTACAAATATAGATTATTAATACATGAAATAAAAAGGGGGGAATGAAGAAATCGGGAAAGGGTTTTCTTACAGATAATACGTTATATACGTAAAGTATTGATATTAATCGAGATATTTTGCTGATTTGATATTTTTTTCCAAATGAAAAATAAGAAAATTATTCAGAATTATCTTTAATTCACGCTTGACCGATGGGGCCAGCGTCAGTTTGAGGCATTGCGCCCAGGAATGATTTTCAACATATAAAAGCGATGCGACCGCCCCGGGTGAGACGGGTGTCAGGGAAAAATCCTTGCCGTCACACCAGGAACACACCAATCCGCCCTGACGCACGCTGAACTTGACCCGGCCTTTGATCTCACGGCCGCATTTGACACAGGAATCAATGTGCGGCCTGAATCCCGAAAGATTCAAAAGCTTGATCTGGAACATATGCACCAATCGTCCCACATCGCGGCTTTGTCCCAGGACACGGCAATAGTCCAGCAAAAGATCATAAACAGCCGTATTCCTTTCTTCCAACGGCATGATCTTGTTGACCAATTCGCACGCATATTCCCCGGCATTAAGATGCTTGATATCCCGCCGTATTTCCAGAAAGTGCTCTTTCATATCACACTGGCTAATGAGATGAATATCACTGTTACGGTATTGGTAAAATACAATATCGTTGACGGAAAGTTTATCGAGGCTTGTATGAAACTTGCGCGG
>JAZDPD010000256.1:0-2268 GCA_043798045.1 Candidatus Omnitrophota bacterium
TCTCTTCCTTCTTTTTTCAATATGTCCAGTACATCGGGACCAACCTTTAAAAATGCATCTTCATTGCTGAAGGAATTTGCGTAACCGTCCGTTGAAAGCATAATCAAGGCAGGCGGTTTATCAACAAGAAATTGAAAAGCAAAACGGAAATCCCGCCATGCATCCTTCCCGCACAATGACGTCGTCTCATTTGCTATCAACCTGGCATCTGCCGGCATGGGTTTACTCACTTCTCCTTCGTCGGATACTGTCATAATATCGCCATCGCCAAGCTGCATATAAAAAATGTACTTTCCCGTAACCAAAGCAGCCAATATGGTAGCTCCGTAGGCGATATATGGTGATTTCTCAATGGATTCCTGTGCATTATTGCCCGCTTTCTGCTCAAGAGTTTTCCACTCGTCCTCATCAAACGGTTTTTTCACTAAGTCGTCGTCTATCGCCCGGCGCCACACCTGCACCAAAAGCCTTGGCACGGATTCTTCCATGTTTCGCTTGATGAAGGAGGGATCTTCTTTCCCGTTATCAACCATATCTTCATATATTTTCTTCAATGCATTAACGGCTGACTCAACCGCAAATCTCGCACCGTCATGGCTGCGGAAGTATTTGTTTCCACCGTGTCCATCCGCAACGGCAACACAAAGCCATTCGTTTTCCTCTTCTTGAGGTAATAAGTACCATGCGTCCTGATTGGGCATGCCATTGCGGACATGTGAGGCCCCCTGAACCGATTTGCCTATCACACACCATTGTGGTTGGACATTTGTTAAATGATTTTCACCAGGTTTCATTTTCATTCACCCTCGGTAGTGACTGATTCTTAATTTGAAAGGTTCGGTTTCATATTTCAATTGTAGATCCAGATGATATGTAGCGGCCATCTGGCGAGAGTACCTATCGGTGCCTGCCTGTTGAATTATTCTTCCCCGTACACTTGACGGTCTCGTAAAAAGTCAAATGGGCCGTCACCATCGAGTGAGCAGGAATGATAAGAAAGGTGTATTCCCTGCTTTTTTTACGAGTTCACCACACATCATTTCCAGCAGTCGGCCCCACAACATTGTCTGCCGTGGGGATATTGACGTTCATGCCTGATTGTTTATCCCCTTTTCCTGTACTTGCAGGAGCGCTTACACTTTTCACAACGGCCGTTGAGACCCACTTGATGTACTTTGCAAGCGCGTCTGGATTATTGGCTTGCAAGGGTTTTATTTCAGAGTGGCCGATAAACTTCTGCAACACATCGTTGTCTGCATCTACGCCAATGGCAATGGCAATACGAACAGCTTTTATACCCCAGTTTTCATCCATCAGTTTCTTCAGTCCACCGGCAAAATCATCTGTCGGCTGTCCGTCAGAAAGAAGGACCAATACCGGCGGCAAGGCACGCTCTGGCATGGGCGGCATTTTAAGTTGCTCTGCCACCATAGTTAAAGCTTTACCCATGTCAGTAACACCTTCCGCCTTCAAGTCATCCCACTTGAAATCTTCGACAGGTGTCGGTTGGGAGACATTCCACTTTGCGCCATTCGAAAAACAGAGCACGCGAATCAGAAGCTGGGCATTCGCATTCTCTTTTGCCACATCCTTCATGTGCGGCAATGCTTCTCTTATGGCGTTGTTCAAAGACTGGATTTTACCATCCGAAGCCATGGATCCAGAACAATCGCAGATCCAGAAAAAATGCAGCGGCCTTGAGGACAACTCACCCCCTGGTCTTCTTTTCTGTTCACCACTCATGAATACTACCTCCTTAATTTTAAGATTTATTGACGACTTGGTTTCCTATACAAAAGAATCTCCCGCGATTTCAGATCAAGGAAATGCCCATCGGAACAGGCGAGCAGCTTTTGAACTTCACTGTCAGATAATCTATATGTTTCTATACTTGTCATACTGCCTCCAACGCTGTATGGATTGGCCTCTTAGTCATGCCGAACGTTCAGCATAGGGCGCGACGGCTTTTTGCCGTCGGCCTTATGCCATTGTGTACACCCGGCACGGGCGTGAACTTATGGGGTGAAAGTCCCCTGTATATGAATCCTGTCAATGCCAGAAACATTGACACAAGTACCAGCCGAAGGCAAGGGCGGAACCGCGAGGGACCGTCCGGAGGAAGCAGAAGTGCAAAGCTATGAGCCGACGAGTAGAAACAGCATACAAGGTAAGGAAGATGTTGATAGTTGCCGATGTCATATGCGCTCCATAGGCCTAATGCCATCGTTGAGATTCGGCGAGTTTGCGAGCCGTAAACTCCGACGGTTG
>JAZDPD010000265.1:0-2088 GCA_043798045.1 Candidatus Omnitrophota bacterium
AGCGCCCGGACATGGTATCACTGGTAAACCCCGTCCATCGGCAGCACTGATGTTTACAAATCCGACAAAGCTCTTTGTTATCCATCACGCCTCCATTGCGAGGGAAGGTTGAAAGGGACGGTCAAGATGGTTATATTTCAAGATGTTGTCGAGTCTCCACAACGGACGAAGATTTTTCAACGCCCAACAACGCTTGAAATCTATGCAATCAAAACTGTCGATATTAAAAGCCGTTACTGGAATGCGGTGGTCAATCTGCCACTCTCCGTAATTATCCCACGACATACCGGGAAGGAACTGCTTTTCAAGGTGACGTTTCAGTGCATCAACAGAATATCCGACAAGATCAATCCACCGTTGGCCGTTCTTTCGACCTTTTAGCGTATAACTCACATTGGCACACATAACTGTGCGCAATCGGTAGGCAATATCGGTTTTGTATTTTTCGGTTTGCCATTTTCTGTTATATGCGTCATTCCGCGCCTTGTTGGTAATCTTGGATTTGCGGTTTGAACGATTGACGCATTCTTTATTAGTCTGCTTCCATGTCTTGACACACGCTTTACACGCAGACTGCAATCCGTCCCGCCGTTTTTTGTGCTTCCAAAAATTAGATACATCTATCCATGTGTTACAGATAGAACATTCCTTCAGTTCTTTCCCGCCCACAAATTGATGAAATATTGGTTTCGCCATTAAAGCATCACATTTTTTTGTTTTGACACATCAAAGTTAACCTCAGCATACCATTGAGTGTCCATTAATGCAAGCCTATAACTGCACTCACAGAAGTCATCTTTTTCCTTTGAAGGTTTAAAGGTTTCAGCATCATACATCCAATCCTCCAAACCCTGAATTGTCTTTACGCAGTCACTAAAGAAGAAAAGTTGGGGCATTTCGTTCTCAGACCAGAGCATAGTATTGAGCATGGAAATCCCATTGTCTTTATCCTTACTTGCGACCTCAAGGCTAATCCCGTAAGCACCAAGGGTATGGGAAAGGATCTCATACACGGTCATGTCATTATTTTCATCACCCTTTGCCAGTGGGTCAATTTGCGCACGCCCAACCCTCAGATTGTTGTCCTTGATATATCTGATTATTTCTTCACCAACAAACTTGGGGTTCCCCCGTATTTCAAGTTCCTTACAGGAGTACTTGAAATTATTTCTCGCTGTCGCCCAGAAAACAATCGCCCAAGGGCGAGAAGGATGGAAGTCAATATTAAGATCAACAATCCAATCAAGTGGGATTTTGAATGGTGCCTTTATGTGTGTTGCACGATCAAACTTCGGGCAAACCAATGTGGACATAAACGATGGCTTCCCGTAAAGTCTGGCTTGCTTTTCATCGGGTGTTAGCTTCCGAGCAAAGGTATCAATTCCTTCTTGCGTCAGACCGTACCCGAGGTTGTCCTCAATCACAGCATTGACATTGTAAACAGACGGGTCGGGCTGGCCGTTCTCAAGCCGTGCCTTTATGACTTCCCTATGCACCCAAGCCTCGTTCAAAAGGGTTGCCCCGATCAATGCCCTGCCATTGCGCTTAATCAACCCACGGGCGCACTCTATCCAGACGGCACGCGGAGGAGGCTCATCGAAGATAACCAGATCCCCTTCCCAACCGGCGAAAACACGCACCTCCTGCGTGCTACTCATAACTTCAAGCGTTCCACCCGTCGCTAAATCCTTCCAGACCGCCTCTACACCCTGATTGTTTTTCTTGGTATCAAGCGGGCGATTCTTCGGCCACCACTCCCGCAGTTTCGGGATCAGCACCGTTTTTACATGACTTTCCCAGGCTTCTCCAACCAGACGCACCTTCCGATGGAAATGATGATTGACGGGAATCTTGACATCATTCCACAGCCATTTACCAAACAGGAACGACCAGCCAATGATCGCTTCCAAAGTTGTTTTTCCGATCTGGTTGGCTCCGCAAAACGTAAAGGTTTTATATAGCGGGACGTTCCACGCCTCAATAATCAACGCCTGCTTCGGATTCGGCGGCATAAACAACTTCTCCCCCACCGCCGCCTCAACCAGCCTCTCGTCCGCCGTCGCCTCACGAAACGCATACAACCGGTTG
>JAZDPD010000268.1:0-3385 GCA_043798045.1 Candidatus Omnitrophota bacterium
GCATGATTAATACCAATAATTATAATTTTCATCAATTGCTCCTATCGTCCGTGCTTTTAACCAGATTATTTTCAATAAAAATGGTTCAACGTATGCCTGCCAGTAAGGCCTGAACAATTTCTATGCAACAAAATAATGATATATCCTCACAAAAAATGGCAACATCGGGCTTAAAAGCAGCGCCGCTGTCAGCAGCAAGAGTACAGCCGTTGTTCCTATGCCAATGACATTCTGCAGCCTGTTGTTCACGTAATCCCCCACGATATACCGGCTATTGACCATGTACATCATGGAAATAAGGACAACCGGCAACAACATCGCATTGATGATCTGCGACCAGATGGCCAATCAGCTGCCTGATTCTTTACGAGAACATTGCATGCATTTACTTTTCCCTGCGCAGCAAAGCCCATGCACCATCCGGGTTTATAATGACTTAGACGTTATCACACCCGACACTCTCGACGCAAGGAATAATTGGGCAATGAACTCTTCGGATGTGCATGAAAACCGTGCTGGCATTACGGTGGAAAATACAACCCTACGTGTTATTCCCTGTTATGTACGATGATGCTCCTTGATCCTGTCCTGAACAATGCGTTCAATGTTCTTTTTATAGAAATACAATTCATTCTTGAACTTGTTCCGTTCAATGGAAAACAGGACACAACGGATGATTTCTCTATCGGAAAAGTCACCCTTAACAAGATAATCTTGCGCCCCATGACGAAACGCTTCCCCGATGGTGGCATCATCTTCATCACCGGTGATAACAATAACCGGAAGTTCCTGCTTGATCATCCATAAAAGGGTATTGGTTTTAGGACTGTCGGGCAACCCCAGATCAAGGACAATAACATCAAAGAAACTTTCTTCAAGGCACTTGTTGGCTTCCTGTAATGTAGCTGCTTTTTGTGTCTTTATCGGGCCGCGTTTTGATTTTTCAAGGGAACGCGCAATAAAATGGGCATCGGTTGCCGAGTCTTCCACCACAAGGACACGAAGAACGCTCTTGTCATTCTTTAAAAGTAATTCATTGATGCGACGAAGCAATTCGGTTTTTCCCACACTTTTGGAAATCATGGGATATTCGTTACCTTCAATGGTAATGGAATTCCCGCCTTCGGGCTTATCTTCGGAAACAACGCCTGTCAGAAAAACAATCGGGATGTCGGAGAATTTTCCGATTGCTTTGAAATACCACGCCGTTTCCTGACCTCCGTGTCCAGGCATCATGACATCCATTAGAATCAGGTCAGGGATCTCCTTGCGTGCTTCCAGTACCCCTTGCTTGCCATCTGCCGCGGCCAACACGTTATATCCTTCATTCTTAAGGATATACTGAACCATGTCACGAAAATCCTGATTGTCATCAATGATCAATATGGTTTTCATAACGCCTCCATTGTCAACGCGCTGCACCGTCATCATAGGGGCTCTTTTGGATGGCCAGGTCAACCGCATGGACGATCTCATCAACCTTGTCATACTCCAACACATCCACAATGCCTGTTTTTTCAACAAGCCGCTGACGCACCGCCTTGTCATGAAGCAAGTTTCTCTCCTCTATGAGCAAAAACATGACACCCGGATTCTTGACAAGCCGCAAACCTTTTAATGCCACAACATCCCCTGGAATATCCGTCAAGGCCAGCTGAACAACAGCGACCACCGGAGAATCCAGTGACAAAAGCTCAAGCCCTGAAGTCCCGCTGGCCGCACTGGCAACACGGTATCCCGCTTCCAAAAGCCCCAGGCATATTTTCTCCCGTTCTTCCTTATTATTGTTAATAACAAAAATATTGCGTAAAATTTTACTTTTCTTATGACGAACTGTTTCTGTTGTGCGCGCGTATTTCTTGATGATCAGTTCAGCCTCATGAATCAGCTCGTCAACTTCAAAAGGCTTGGACATAAATCCGTCCACGTCCAGATCCTTGAAAAGCTGTTCCATATTGGCACGCGCCGTCAGTACCAGAACCGGGATTGACGTATGTCCGCTATCATCCGCAATCTTCTGATAAAAAGTAATCCCATCCATTTTGGGCATGTTCAAATCAAGGATGATAAGATTAGGCTTGCTGGTTTTAAGATGCTCCAGCCCTTCAAGCCCGTTAGATGCGGTCAGGGTATCATAGCCTCTGGCCTTGAACTGATACGCAATCATTTCAACCAGATCGTTTTCATCATCAATGATCAAAATTAGCGGTTTTTTATCCATAAATTACTCCTTCCTTCTTTCAATAATGGGAAGCAAGAACGAAAAACGGCTGCCTTCCCCCAGTTTCGATTCAATCCACACCTTGCCATTGTGAAACTCAACGATCGTTTTACAAATGGCAAGGCCAAGCCCTGTCCCATTCACTTTCTGGTTAATCGCGCCTTCAAGCTGCTGGAATTTCTCAAACAGTTTCGGAATATCCTCAGGCTTAATCCCGGGACCCGTATCCTCAATCGTAACAGTTACATTATTATTTTCAGGATTATGCCTGATAATAATCTTGATCCCGCCATGTTCAGTGAATTTGATCGCATTCCCAACAAGGTTATAAAGCACCTGAAGGATCCTGTCACGATCAAAAGACAACAATGGCACGGAAGGATCTGTGACACACTCAAGGCTCAGCCCTTTTCCTTGCGCGACATTCATTTGAGGTTCAAGAGACTCGAGGACAACCTTGTTCAGATCGCCTGAAGTCATTTTCATGGAAAGTTTCCCAGACTCCAGCTTTGACAAATCCAGAATGTCATTGATAAGCCGGTTTAACCGGTCAACATTGGATTTTCCTTTATTGAGGAAATTAGTCTGATCCGCTGTCAACGGCCCGGGTGTGCCGCTTAAGACGATATCCAGCCCCATTTTAATGGATGCCAGAGGTGTTCTTAATTCATGGGAAACGGTTGAAGTGAACTCTTTTTGCTTGTCATAAAGTTTTTGAAGGTCCATGTTGCTTTTAACCAGCCGGTCATTAGCGGTGCGCACTTCTTCAAAAAGCTGCCTGTTCTGAACCTGCAAATCAAATGATTCAATGGCCTGCCTGATGGTGGCTTTCAGATCTTCCGGATTCCAGGGTTTTGTTAAAAACCGGTACACCTGCCCAACATTAACCGCTTCTTCCGCGGCCTGCATATCCGCATGCCCGGTAAGTAAAATACGCATGATGTCCGGATATTTTTCTTTAATATCCTTAAGAAAAGCAACCCCCGAAACCTTGGGCATCCGCTGATCGCTGATAACAACCTTGATTTTCTCACGCGCCATGATCTCCCAGGCAGTTTCCAGCTGTGTTGTCGTCACGAGCTTATACGGCTCCATGAGAAGATTCCTGCTCAAAGACGAAAGGATGTTTTCTTCATCATCAACCGCAAGGACAAAGACCGGTTT
>JAZDPD010000030.1:0-7946 GCA_043798045.1 Candidatus Omnitrophota bacterium
TGCTTGTTCGCAACTTACAAAGTAACAGTTATTTTTCAGATCTATGGAGCTCTTTTAAATTTTTCCTGTCGCACTTGTGATTACAATTTTCTAACGACCCGTTGCACAATTGCGTTATTAGTCTATGCCTCGGCAAACGAACGCATATATTTAAGATTTCTTGGTGAGAAACCTTTGATATTCCGGTTTCTTGACGGACGATTGGGAAGTTATCGAAAGATTTCGCCAGAGCCCGAATATGCTTGGGCCGTGCTGTTTTCAAATAGAATGGCAATACAAGAAAATATATTATATCCTTATGTATAAGAAAGGCTGGGGATAATGCGCTTGGTGGGATTGGTGTACAAAATGATGGCTCGGAAAGTGTGTGCGTCCTGCGTGATTCTGTCATTTCTTATGACAGGAACCGGGATTCCTGTGCGCCATTGCTTTGCCCAAGAGGCCGTTACGCTCCCGGCACCGGGAGGCATGTTGCAGTTAAGTTCTGCTTTTGCTCCGCCACTTTTGAAGGGCATCAAAGTTTACCGCAATGACCCCTTTCGCTTTGATTTTATCTTAGACACAGGTGATATGTCATCCGATGTAGGGACGTTGCATGCAACGTCCCTACGCAATGATTCAAATCGTTTAATTAAATATTTTCTCGCTGCCTTAACAATTCCTGAAAAAGACCTTTGGGTGAACCTCTCGCCTTATGAGCAAGACCGCATTGTGCCTGACGCCTTTGGTCAAACGGAAATGGGACGTGACCTTCTTGCGCAAGATTACATCCTTAAGCAAATAACCGCTTCTGTCATTTATCCTGATGGCAAAGCAGGAAAAGAGTTTTGGGGTAAGGTCTATGCTGAAGCTTTGAAACGCTACGGCACAACCGATATTCCTGTTGATACTTTTAACAAAGTCTGGATTATCCCGGAAAAGGCGACCGTCTATGAAAATAACGACGCTGCCTATGTTGTGGAAAGCAAGCTTAAGGTCATGCTTGAAGAGGATTATCTGGCGCTTGAGAAGACTGCCGTGGTCATGGGAGCGCCTCAGACTACGCTTGTGACCAATAAGTTGGGTTCTGACATTGTCCGTGAAGTTGTACTGCCCATCCTTGAGAAAGAGGTTAATGAGGGCAAGAATTTCACAGCGCTACGGCAGGTTTACAATTCATTGATCTTGGCAACCTGGTATAAACGAAAATTTGTAGGGGCGATTCACGAATCGCCCTTTTCACATTATTATATCGACCAACACAGAATCGTCGGCATCGACATTGTTGATAAGGATGAAAAGGAAAAAATCTGGCAGCAGTATGTTGAGGCATTCAAGAAAGGTGCTTACAACCTTATCAATGAAGAGTATGACCCGATAGACCAGAAGACCATTCCTCGGAAATACTTCTCAGGAGGAACGGATTTGGCGATGGCTGGCGTTTTTAAAATAAAAGATTCAGTAGAATTGCCGATCACTTCTCCTGAGCGCTCGAAGGTTATTCAAATGGAAGCTCGTCCTATCGACAATGTTGCAATGCAGGAAATCTTTGAAAATAAACTGTATCTTATGTCGAGCCAACAAGGTTTGCGTTGGGGTGATTTTATAAAAGTGTGTGTTGGGTTATTGTCAGGATTGGAGACGGTCTTAAATTCAACGCCTGATCAAAGGGATACTGTTTATCTTCAAATGTTAAGTAATGGATTTCTGAACAAAGAAGCTGAGTCTGTTTTGAAACCGCAATTAGATTCTTTTGTGAGTAGAACGAATCATGATGGTAAGGCAAATTATATTAAAGGTGAAGGGTTTTCGTTTGAAGGTATTCGTGGCATTGCGACTTTTGTCGCTATGTTTTTCCCTGAGTTCAAGAATACGAGGTCTGAGTTAGAGATTTTATATGAAATAGCTGCGTTAATGGAAATTGGTCGTATTCAGGGTGGCGTTCAAGCTGAGCTGGTCGCAATACAGGGAAGCCTTAAAGATGTTCTGTCGGGTGCCAAGAGCAATGAGGTGGTGTTTGATGCGCTCACTCTTCAAGACCCGAATATCTCAAACACGTTATTGAAATGGCTTGGAAACGTTGCTGAATTAAATGAACACCCTCAGGCGCAAGCCAAAGCGAAAGACTTCCTGATTTATTTCACCAATAGGACATTGCAGGAAAATAAAGACATTCTTGATGGATATGCTGAGTTTATTATTAACAAAACAGAAGAAGCAAAGGCAAAAGTTGGTTCAGATGGTGTTTCTGTCGCCGTCATGCTTACAGGCGCTGAATTATTAGGGCGGTTTCTTAAACAAAAAACAAAAGCATTGGGTAATCCGATTGATTTTAAGCCATTGTTATTGACCACGGCCATGGTGCAAAACCTTGAACTCTTCTATGACGCAGGTACGCCATTTCTAACAGGGCAATCAATAAGGATTCTTGAGAGGTATTTACAGCAAGAAGGCGTTATAACCTCTAAGACGCAACAGATTATTTTTATTGATACTGGATTTCTGGGGAGCCTTAACAATTTTACTCGAAAAGTTTATGAACGCATCCCTCGTGAGTATTTGATATTAAGTCATGATAAGAGCGGGCCCCCTTGGCTTGCTAATCTTGCGAAAGGGCTTAATGACGAGCCGCAATGGCAATCTGCTGACGAACGGCTGCACAGGCTTGCTTTGATTATTGACGACGGCTTTGAAGCTTCCACAACATCGCCAGTTAGGTTTAATGAACAAGGGTTTCCTGATGAGGTCATGCCAACAGCAAGACCTTGGATGCATGAAATGATGGCACGTCAATTTGAAGCCTTGGCGGATAATGGTCAATTAACAGGCGCAGGCACCCCCATCAATTCATTAAAGGCTGATAAGGCGGGTGTTAACCGTATTTTCAAAAGTGATATTGACCGAATAAATGACATTGTTGCAGATTTAGATGGGGCTTTTGATAAAGATTTTTTCTTAATAAAAAAAGGCAATGATGACATTACAAGTCATATCGTAAGAAATGCTCTTCAATTCATTCTAAGTAGCGTTAGTCTTTTTGAAATAATTAAAGATAAGACAATTATACAAAAAAAGAAAGAATCTATAATTTTGGAATTACAATTTCTTGTTAGTGCTTTTAAGGCGTGTGCCGCGCTGCCATTAACATATAAACAATACCAAGGGCAACCGAAAGAAGAGGTATATTCATGGGACGTAAACAACCCTAATGATGTGTTACATGTTATCAACCAACTTCTTATTGATGTTGCAAGCTCAGAAAACGCTCATTACATAGAAGCATTTGCTAGTAGTGCGGGAAAGTATGAGGAGAAGTTGAATTCTGCACTGAAACAGATAAATGAAATTTTTAACGATTATTCACAAAAGCTTACTGCGGACAAGGCTGAAAATGGCGGTATCGACTTAAATTCTGCTAAGATTGATATGACAACAAAGAGCCGTGATGGCGGAGCCATTAAATTCAACATTGACCCCGTCAAGCTTGCGCAGATGCAGAATGCGCCCGGAGTAGCGCCAGTCATCATCAATATCCGTGCGCTTGAAAACCTTCAACAGTTTATGGGTGTTCAGAATTAATTGTGGGGACACGCGCTCAATTTGTTTTGGTCTAACCGGATTCCGGGCTTCGCCCTGCGCGAGTTCTTACCGGCCAATATCGTCGTTCCCGCCTGAAATACGTTGATATTGAATGGCGAGCGAGCCCAAAAGGGCGAATCGAACCACTCCCCAACGGGGTTAGAACACATGTCTATGCGGAAGGGCGAATAAAACACTGACTATTGATGTTCATCAAACACGCCATTGATAAAACCGTGATTCCAGCCTAATTGAGGAATAAACGGGGCTTTGAAGTCTTTATCGGGGATTCCTCGAACGCCGTCAGGACTTTCTCCCCAGGCATAGCTACCAGCTCGGCTGGTAAAAACATCTGGCCCCGGATATTCATACCATTCTTTTAACTGCTTGCTGGGGCCGCCATTGCAATCACCAGGTTGATGAACGTTCATGGTGATCAACACCTTGCCGTTCTTGGCTTGCAGTGAGAAAATTTCTGCACGATCATCCAGGTCAATACTGGCGCGGTGAACCAGATTCTTCCCATCGTTGATCAAGAATGCCAAAATATACCAAGTTTGATTGCCTCCGCCGCCAGTATTTGTAGTGAGTATAACTGCCGCGTCTTTCAAGCCGTCATGATTAAAGTCATCGTAAACATGTTTGTGGTCATAATAAATTTGATTTTCCCATGTTGAATATTCGCCATTGATCAATGTAAAATCTTTTTTATCGAATCCGTTAGGAACATGGTATGCCATGTTGGCAAAAAGCTTGGCGGCATGATCTCTGGCAACAACGCCAGGAATCATTGCTGAAAACACCAAAGAAAGAATAATCCACGTTATTGGCATATGAAAATATGGTGATGGTCTTTGGTGATCCAGTGTCCCTTGGTGCACTGGATTTTTTGCTTTTGCATCTGCTTTAGACTTTTGTGCGAATTCCTTTTGATTCTGCACGATCTCTATGAATTCTTATGCGTCCTCGCTCAACTCTTTCTCGATCTCTTCAATCGTTGGGAGGCTGGATCGCAATTCTTTGGGCAAGTTTCTGGTTATTTGTGTTTCCCATTGTGCCACGCCCATTGGTTTTGAGTATCCGCTCAAGGCATATTCAGCGATCAGTTTATTTTTTCGTCTTGCCAGAATCAGGCCGACGCTTGGCCGATCTTCAGGGTGGCGCAGAATGTCATCAACAACGCTCAGGTACATATTCATTTTTCCCACATGCTCTGGCATGAAATCTCCGGCTTTGAGTTCAATAACAACATAGCATCGCAAGTTCAGATGGTAGAACAGTAGATCGAGATAAAAATCACTTGCTCCAAGCTCAAGGTGAACTTGCCTGCCGACAAAAGCAAAGCCTTGACCTAGTTCCAGCAAGAAGTGCTGAATATGATCTATCAGCGCCTGTTCGACTTCTTTCTCCCTGCGGTTGTCCGATGATCCTAAGAAATCAAACAAATAAGGATCTTTAAATATTTGCTTTGCCATATCTGAGCTTGCTGGAGGCAAGGCTTTCGAGAAGTTATTAATTGCTTTCCCTTGGCGTTGGTGTGCTTGGGATTCTATTTGCAAACAAAGAATGGGTTGAGACCAGCCATTTTCTATGGCTTTCATCGCGTACCATAGACGTTCTTCCTGGTTCTTAAGTTTATCCATTAAAGCGATGTTGGTACGCCAAGGCAATTGTGCAACGACCCGTTGCACAATTACGCTATCAGTCCATGCCTCGGCAAATGAACGCATATATTTAAGATTTCTTGGTGAGAAACCTTTCATATCCGGAAATTCTTTGGTTAAATCCGCTGAAAGGCGGTCAATGACCTTTGATCCCCAGCCTTCTTCGTTTTGTTTTTTCAATATGTTCTGGCCGATATCCCAATACAGCATAACCAATGCGGCATTGCTCGCGAGAACGGCCCGCAAGCGTTCTGTGCGTATTCTTTCTTTTAAACTTAATAAAAAGGATTGATAATCGCCAGGCATGGTTTTAGCCATTGGTGCAACTGGGAAAATAACCCCGTCTTTTGTTTTACCTAAAGATAGCCGGAGATCAGTTTTTTTGGACTTCATATCTCGGTTCCTTGATGGGCGATTTGGAAGTTATGGAATGAAAGTATATTAAATTTTTTTGTGTAAACAGTCAAGGGAATAATGGCGCTCATTTGTGCGGTATCAAGGATGGTTGTTGATGGGGACATACATATATTTATTGAATGGTTTCGCAGGGGCTCAACCACTTCCTCGTCCTGCTCTGTAGGCAGTTAACCGGATTCAGCCTCGCTTTGCTCGGCTGGTTGATCTTCTTTTCAAATAAAAATAAAGGAAGAAGATCAATCGAACCGGAGCCCGAAAATGCTCGGGCTTGCCTGGTTGAAGGGTGAAGAGCTGACAAATTAAAAAAGCTACCACAAGGGTAGCTTTTTTAATTTGGTAGCCCTAACCGGATTCGAACCGGTGTTTTATGGCTGAGAACCAGACGTCCTGGACCAGGCTAGACGATAGGGCCAAACTCTATTCAAAAGCATTGACGTGCCTAAGCTCGTTTAAGAGGCTAAAAATATAGCACAAGATTCAGAAATTTCAATCAATAAATCCGAACATGGCTGCCACGGCCAGGATCGCCCCGATGAAGATCAAAAAGGCGCCGAAGTTAACGCGGCGCGCAAAATTCATCAAGGTGCTGATTGTGAGGATTCCCACCACAAAGGCAACAATGACCCCGACCCATTCTATGCCGGCATGGAGGAACGTTTTATAGTTTCTGACAAGATTTCCGACCAGAATTACGGGCATGCTCATCAGAAAACTCAGTTTGAGCATGTTCTCCTTGTCGAAGCGGCGCATGGATAAGGCGGCCATGGTGGTGCCGGCGCGCGAAAGGCCTGGCAGGGTGGCGGCGGCCTGAACGAGTCCCAGGATGATGCCGTCCATGACCGTGAGGTCTTTGGGGGTCCGCAGGCCTGCGGCTGACGTTTTTAATTGCAGGAATCCAGCCACGATTAAAAGTGAGGCGATCAGGAGCGTGATGGCTAATTTGGCTTGCGGGGCACTTTGAGTCAGGGCGGAAACATTGTTGATGAGCACTTGCCCCAATGCCGTTAACACCGTTGTTGTTACCAGAAAAATGAGAATCTTATGCCCGTCGTTGGATGTGTCTTGCGGTTTGGTTATAGAAGCAACGATGTTGCAGATATCTTTCCAGAAATAAGCCAGGGCGGCGAAAAAAGTACCCAGGTGTAAAAGTAACGCGTAGTTGATGAGCTCGTTGAGAGAGCCGTTGCTGTTAAAGAAATTAATCTTGGCGGCGATGACACAGCCTTTTGAACTGACCGGAATCCATTCCGTGACGCCTTGAATGGCGCCCAGGATGATTTGTTCTAACATAAATATCTCCTTTTGCTTGCCATCCTAGCAGGGCTGGTTAATATCGTCTATGTAGATTTTTAATTAATAATAGCCTGGGTTTGTTGTAGAGACGTTGCGCGCAACGTCTCTACTGGACACGGGAAATTCGGGATGATAATATACCGCCATTATGATTACGGAAATTGACAAAAAATTCATGCGCCTGGCCATGGCCAGGACTGTTGCCGGTATCAAGGCCGGGCAAACGCCTTTTGGAGCTTGTATCGTTACGGCGGATGGTCGTGTGGCGGCCTGTGAGCATAATGTTGTATGGGAGATGACAGATATAACGGCACATGGCGAGGTCACCACGATCCGTGCGGCTTGTCAGGCTTTGGGGGCCATTGACCTTTCGGGTTGTACGATCTATTCAACCACTGAACCGTGTCCGATGTGTTTTAGCGCGATTCATTGGGCGAGGATTCGCCGGATTGTTTATGGTGCTTCCATTGCGGACGCTCAAAAAGCGGGTTTTAACGAACTGACCATTGCCAATACACTGATGAAGCAGGCCGGAGGCAGTCCGGTGGAGATTGAGGGCGGTTGTTTAAGGGAAGAGTGCGTGGCACTTTTTACGCAGTGGAAGGATGCCGGCCAGGCAAGATTATATTGAGGAAGTGTTATGAGACAGGCATGGGTGTTGTGTTTGATGTTGATCGGGGCCAGCGGGTGTACGGTGGTGTCCACCTCGATTGTTCCTGTTGTGTTGCCACAGAATCCGGTTGACCGTCTGACCCCAGGGATGACACGTGCTGAAGTTATGGCCATCATGGACGCGCGGGTGGTGGTTGGGTATGAGATTGACCCGTTCACAGGAATATCCAAGCCTGTTGAATCAAAGAATCTGTATTCATCAGAGATGATGGAGGCCGGGGGATTTTCCTATCAGGTTGATCGGTATATTATTCGTCCTTCTGCGGCTGAGCGTGTGTCTGAAGCTGGGCTTTTTCCGGTTGTGTATAGAAACGGGTTTCTGGTGGCCAAGGGTTATGAAGG
>JAZDPD010000052.1:0-9104 GCA_043798045.1 Candidatus Omnitrophota bacterium
GCGTCCCGCCCATCCGCACGAGGCAGGAGCCTTCGGCGTAGGGATTGGTGCCGCGCTCCAGCACCAGCGGCCTGGCCAAGGAAATCACCGGGGACTACAAGGTCAAGTACGGGGAGCATGTCATTGATTTTACAACTCCCTGGAAGCGTGTGAGTTTTGCCGGCCTTGTGAAGGAAAAATTTGATATAAATCCGGATGATTCGGCAGAGGTGATGCTGGATAAGGTCAAGCTCAAGCGTCCGGGCCATTACAAGCTGGATCGTTTTACCAAGTCGGCGATCATGAAGATTGTGGAAGAAGTCCTGGATGAGGATGCCGCCATGGATCCGGTTTTCTTTACGGATTATTTTACATTTTTATGTCCGCTGGCTAAAACAGATCCGACCAACCCCGCTCTTTCAAAACGTTTTGAGTTTTTTATTGCAGGGATGGAGGTGGGTAATGCGTACTCTGAGCTTAATGATCCTATTGAGCAGCGGGAGCGTTTGCTGGAGGATTTGCAGGATGATACAGAGACAGGGTTGCGCAATATCGACGAGGACTTTGTGCGAGCCCTGGAATATGGTATGCCTCCGGCAGGTGGGTTGGGGATCGGGATTGACCGGCTGGTGATGCTCTTGACGGATTCAGCGAGTATCAGGGATGTTATTTTGTTCCCACTCATGAAGCCGATGGAGTAATGTTTTTTATTCGTATGTGAAACAGTGGAATTGGTGTTGTTGATGAATTATGAATTGTGGCTGGCCTATAGATATTTGATTGCACGCAAGGATCGTTTCCTGGCACTTATCAACTGGGTGTCAATCCTGGGGATTGCGATCGGTGTGGCCGCGCTCATTGTGGTGATTGGTGTCATGACCGGGTTTGACCGTGATCTTAAGGACAAGATTGTCGGCACGACCGCGCATATTGTTGTTGAGCGTGAGGCCGGCATCAAGGATTCAGCGTCCTTGATTGTCAAGATCAAGGATGTTCCGGGTGTGGCCGCGGCGGCTTTGTTTATTCATGGCAATGTGTTTATGGAATATGGCAATCGGGCTTATGGACTTTTGTTGCGCGGGGTTGATCCGGCGGCGGAGGGTTCGGTCACCAAGATCAACGCGTACTTGAAAGGTGATTTCGCCATTGCCCAGCTGGCGGTGGATGAGGTTATCATCGGCAAGGAACTGGCGCGTTATTATGATTTAAAACCCGGGGATCAGCTTTCGATTTTGTCTCCTGTTTCGGGGGTGGCTGGCGAGGGATGGCGGTATCAGCTCAAGGTGGCAGCGATTTTTGATTCAGGCATGTATGATTATGATCGCAACCTGATTTTGGTGCATTACAAGAAAGCCCAGGAGGTCTTCAGCCTGCCGCAGGGGCTTGTTTCCGGTGTGGCGGTGAAGCTTTTTGATGTGGATGCCGCTACCCGGGTGAAAGAGGTTATGGTCAAGGAAATAGGGTTTAGTTACGTGGTACGCACCTGGATCGAACAGAACGCCAATTTTTTTGCAGCACTTAAGCTTGAAAAGTTTGCGATGTTTGTGATCCTGACACTGATTGTTTTGGTGGCGTCGTTTAACATCATCAGCACGCTTATTGTGACCGTGACGACCAAGACCAAGGATATCGGTATTTTGCGGGCTGTGGGGGTTCCTGCCGCATCTGTTCGGCGGATATTTACGATATATGGGGTCGTGCTGGGGACGGCCGGGACTTTGTTGGGGCTGGGGATTGGGATGGGGTTGAGTTATATCCTTAAGGAAACCCAGCTCATCAAATTGCCGGAGACCGTATATTACATTGATCATTTGCCTGTTCTGATTCAGTTTCCCGATGTAGCCATGATTGCCGGGAGTGCGGTTGTTATCAGTTATTTGGCCACACTGTATCCGGCCAGTCGCGCATCGTCGCTGGAGCCGGTGGAGGCGCTGCGGTATCAATAAGAAGGGGCGGCCATAGGGGGCTTCCCGTAAAAAGGCCTATGTAATGGCCGGTCCCTGTGCCGGCTATAGATGCGGATATGAATGTTATTAAGAGCTGAAAATATATATAAAGCCTACGCCGATACGCAAAAACGTGTTGAGGTTTTAAAGGGCATTGATCTGGAAGTCAAGCAGGGGGAGTCGGTGGCCATTGTAGGGCCTTCTGGTGCCGGCAAATCAACGCTCTTGCATGTGCTCGGCGGGCTTGATGCCCCGGATCAGGGGGTTGTTCTTTTGGGTGGGCGGGATTTCTATGCCATGGATGATGTGCGCCGTTCATCTGCGCGCAATGCCATGATCGGGTTTGTGTTCCAGTTTTATCATTTGTTGCCGGAATTGACTGCCCTGGAAAATGTTCTTTTGCCCGTGTTTGTCCAGGGCGGGCGTGGCCGCATGAAGGAGCTTGAAACGTTGGCGTGCGCATCCCTTGATCGGGTTGGGCTTCTGCCGCGGGCAACCCATAAGCCTAACCAGCTTTCCGGTGGTGAGCAGCAGCGTGTGGCTATTGCCCGGGCGCTGGTCAATGGCCCCAAAGTTCTTTTGTGCGATGAACCGACAGGAAATCTTGATTCAGCATCGGGCGCTGCGGTGATCGAGCTTATTTTAGGCATTAACGCTCAGGGCCAGGCAATCGTGGTGGTTACACATGATGAAGCGGTGGCGGCGCGCTGCAGCCGTATTGTGCATATTAGAGATGGTGTGTTGACAACAATCAAGTAACAATTCAAGGTGGGGAATGTATGTCATTGAAAATTTATCTTAACGGGAAGCTGGTGGCCAAAGAAGATGCGCGGGTGTCTGTTTTTGATCACGGGCTTCTGTATGGTGACGGGGCTTTTGAGGGAATCCGTGCCTATAGCGGTGTTGTGTTCCGTTTGAAGGAGCATGTTGATCGTCTTTATGAAACATGCCATACGATGATGATTGACACGGGCTTGACCAAGGAAGCCATGGTTGCGGCGGTGGTTCAAACGCTTCAGGCCAATGGTCTTAGGGATGGGTATATCCGTCTGGTGGTCACACGTGGTGATGGTGATCTGGGGCTTGATCCGCGTAAATGCCATGGGGGTGCTAATGTCATTATCATTGCGGACAAGATCACGTTGTATCCACAGGAGTTTTATAAGAACGGGTTGACGATTGTAACTGTTCCAACGGTACGGAATAATCCGGAGGCGATCAATCCTCAGTTGAAATCGTTGAACTACCTGAACAATATTCTCGCCAAGATCGAGGCTAATAATGCAGGGGTCCCGGAGGCGATCATGACCGACGGGAATGGCTATGTGGCGGAATGCACAGGGGATAATATTTTCATGGTTAAAAACGGTATTCTTAAAACGCCGTTGCAGGGGCGCTTGCGTGGCATTACGCGCGATGCGGTTATGGAACTGGCGGTCAAAGAGCTTAAACTTGATGTGCAGGAAACGTTCATCACGCGGCATGAGCTTTATAATGCCGAGGAAGTTTTTCTGACAGGCACGGCTGCCGAATTGATTCCTGTGGTGAAGATAGATGGGCGTGTGATTGGTGGCGGGAAGCCGGGTGTCGTGACAGGAGAGTTGCTTAAGCTGTTCCATGAAATGGTGCGCAAGGATGGAGTTAAATTCTGATGAAATGTGATAAGTGTGCGAAGAAGGCATCGGTTCATCTGACCGAGATTGTTGACAGCAAGGTGATGGAAATGCACTTGTGCGAGGATTGCGCGCGTGATCAGAGTGAGCATATGGAACAACAGTTCGGTTTGGCCGATCTTCTGGCAGGGTTGACTGATTTTGGGAAGCAGGTTCCGTCGGCACATAAGAATACGCCAGCCCTGCAGTGTGGTGCTTGCGGTTTGACGTATGATGATTTTCGCAAGTTCGGCAGGTTTGGCTGTGCGCATTGTTATGTGGCTTTCAAGCCGCAGCTTAAAACGCTTTTAAAAAAGATCCATGGTTCAAGTGCGCATTTGGGGAAAGCTCCGGTGCAGTATGAGCCGCTTGAAGAAGTGATTCCGGCGGTAGCAGCGGCCGAGGTTCCGGTTTCGGCTCTTCCCGGTGTTCTTCCCGGAGAAACACCCCAGGTCAGCGAGCTCGACAGGCTTCGGGCGCAGCTGCAGGCGGTGATAGCACAGGAGGACTTTGAACAGGCAGCCATTTTGCGCGATATGATCCGGGCGCTGGACGGACGGAGTTAAACCATGCAACTTAATGATTTGATTCATGGAACGGGTGAATGGTTAAAAGGCACAGGCCCTTGTGCGCATATTGTGCTTTCCTCCCGTATCCGTCTGGCTCGAAATTTGACGTTGGCGCCTTTTACCAACCGGGCTGATAAATCCATGATGGATGAGGTGCTCAAGGCCGTTGAGTCCGCCATGGTCAAGGTGTCTCCCCTGAAAGATGCCACATTGTTCCGTCTTAATGAGTTGGATAATATTGATCGGCAGTTTCTGGTCGAACGCCATTTGATGAGTCATGACCATGCATCTAATCCGCAGGGCAAGGCCGTTATTGTCTCATCGGATGAGGCGCTTTCGATCATGGTCAATGAAGAGGATCATCTGCGCATTCAGCTCATGCAGTCAGGGTTTAATATCGACGGAACGTGGGACGTGGTCAACCGGCTGGACGATGCCATGTCCCAGGAATTGCCCTACGCGTTTATGCCGGATTGGGGTTATTTGACAGCCTGCCCGACCAATACGGGAACGGCGATGCGCGGGTCGCTCATGGTGCATCTTCCGGCGCTGGTCATGACACGCCAGATCAACAAGGTTCTGGCGGCAATTGCGAAATTAAGTTTTGCGGCACGCGGGTTTTACGGTGAGGGGACGCAGGCTACAGGGAATTTTTATCAGATATCCAACCAGGTATCGCTGGGGCACAGCGAATTGGACATTATTCAGAATATCAACGGGCTTATCCGTCAGATCATTGAGCAGGAGGAGCAGGCACGTCAGGCGCTCCTCTTGCAAAACAAGTCAATGCTGGAAGATAAGGTGTGCCGGGCATGGGGTGCGCTTAAAAGTGCCAGGATCATTTCCAGCCAGGAAACCATTGAGCTATTATCCATGGTCAGGCTTGGCCTGGATGTGGGTATTATTACGGACATAGATCCGAAGGCGCTCAACGAGCTGTTCATCATGATTCAGCCGGCGCACCTGCAGAAGATTGACGGCAAGAAGTTGTCAACAGCGGAGCGTGATACACGGCGCGCCCAGCTTATCCGGGAAAAGTTTCAGAAAAATGCAGATTAAGTTTAAATCGTAATTATTTTTTCAATCAGGAGGCAATACTCATGTTTAACCGGTTTACGGAGCGTGCACGCAAGGTCATTGTGTTTGCCAAGGAAGAGTCGCGTCGTTTTAATCATGATTATATCGGGACAGAGCACTTACTTCTGGGATTGATTCGTGAAGGTGAGGGGGTTGCCGCGTCAGTTCTTCAGAAATTAGGGCTCGATCTTGAATCCATTCGCATTGAGATTGAAAAGCTTGTTCAGCCAGGACCTCAGACACAGGTTGTGGGGGATATTCCGTTCACCCCGCGTTCCAAAAAGGCGCTGGAATTGGCGGCTGAAGAGGCACGCGCACTCGGGCATAACTATATCGGCACCGAGCATCTTTTGCTGGGGCTTGTCAAAGAGGGTGAAGGCATGGCGTACCGTGTCCTTCTTAATCTCGGGCTTGATCTGGGTAAGCTTCGCAATGAAGTGATGGAGCTTTTGGGCAGCGGCATTCCCGGTTACGGCCAGCCGACTCAGCCGGGCGGGGCGCCCCAGGATCCGGCGGCGAAGCCGGCGGGCAAGACGCCGGCCATTGATGCTTACGGGCGTAATTTGAACAAACTTGCCAAAGACGGGAAACTTGATCCTGTGATCGGGCGGAAGAATGAAATCGAGCGGGTGGTTCAGGTGCTTTCGCGCCGCACGAAGAATAATCCTGTTCTTTTGGGTGAGGCCGGTATTGGAAAGACAGCGATTGTCGAGGGTTTGGCGCAGCAGATCGTTGCCGGGGATGTTCCGGAGGTCCTTCGGGAGAAAACGATTGTTGTGCTGGATTTGGCCATGATGGTGGCTGGTACCAAATACCGTGGACAATTTGAGGAGCGCATCAAGGCTGTTATGGAAGAATTGAAGCGTAACGGGCGGATCATCCTTTTCATCGACGAGATTCATACGCTGGTTGGGGCTGGTGCGGCCGAGGGGGCGATTGATGCGGCCAACATCCTGAAACCGGCTTTGGCGCGTGGTGAAATCCAGTGCATAGGAGCGACAACATTGGATGAGTATCGCAAGAATATCGAGAAGGATGCGGCGCTTGAGCGGCGTTTTCAGACCATTTTGGTTCTTCCTCCGTCGGTTGATCAGACGGTGCAGATACTTAAAGGCCTGCGGGATAAGTATGAGGCGCACCATCGGGTGAAGTATTCCGATGTATCGCTGGAGGCGGCGGCAAAATTGTCGGAACGCTATATTTCCGGACGCTTTTTGCCGGATAAGGCGGTGGATATCATTGATGAGGCTGGAGCAAGCGCGAGGCTCAAGGCCATGGTGACGCCGGATGATATCAAACAGATGGAAGAAGAGATTGAGAATTTCCGTAAGGAAAAAGAAAGTTATATCAAGCGCCAGGATTTTGAGAAAGCGGCCAGCATGCGTGATGCGGAGCGCGATGTGCGTGAGCGCATGGAAAAAAGGCGTAACGAGTGGATGGTCAGCCGTGATGACAAGAATCTTGAGATTGGCGAGGAGGATATTGCGCGCGTGGTTTCCCAATGGACCGGTGTGCCGCTCATTCGCCTCGAGGAAAAAGAAAGCGAGCGCTTGCTCAAGATGGAGAAATACCTGGATGATGCGGTTATCGGACAGGAAGAGCCGATCAATGCCATTGCCCGCGCTGTGCGTCGTTCGCGCGCCGGCATCAAGAATCCGCGTCGTCCGATAGGTTCCTTTATTTTTCTTGGGCCGACGGGTGTGGGTAAGACGCTTTTGGCACGGGAATTATCAAAGTTCATGTTTGGCGACGAGAATGCGCTTATCCAGATTGACATGTCCGAGTATATGGATAAATACAATGTGTCGCGGCTGGTGGGTGCTCCTCCCGGGTATGTGGGTTATGAGGAGGGCGGTCAGTTGACGGAGAAAGTCCGTCGCCGTCCGTATTCTGTGGTGCTCCTGGATGAGATTGAGAAGGCGCATGCGGATGTATTCAATATCCTGCTTCAGGTGCTCGAAGAGGGGCGTTTGACGGACAGCCTGGGACGTAGCGTTGACTTTCGCAATACGGTTATTATTATGACCTCGAATATCGGGGTGGATCTGCTTAAGAAACAGGGTTCACTCGGTTTTGCCACACGGTCTGAAGAAGATACGTATGAAAAAATGAAGGATAAACTTCTCAATGACGTGAAGCGTCATTTCAAGCCGGAGTTCTTGAATCGCATTGATGATACTATTGTCTTTAAATTCCTGACAAAGGATCATTTGTGCAAAATCATCCAGCTTGAAATTGCCGAGGTTACCGGACGCTTGAAAGACAAGAATATTGCGATTGATATATCGCACGAGGCCCTTGATTTTCTCATCGAGAAGGGGTTCGACCCTGTTTTTGGCGCAAGGCCTTTAAAGAGGACTATCCAGCGTTTCCTGGAAGATCCTTTATCTGAGGCGTTGATAGCCGGGACTTATAAGGATGGCGGCAAGATCATTGTCACGCGGGAGAATGACAAGCTGTCATTTGCCTGATGGTCCGGATATTTCTTTTATGGGCCGCTTTTTGGCTGTGTTTTCCCGGTGTCGGTCGGGCCGATGCTTCATTGTCGTCACGGCGTGTGGTTGCTTTTGAAGGCGTGGCGGATCTTAAGGCCAGGGAACTGTCTCTTGTTTTGGGACGATTGCCTCAAGGGGCTTTGGGGGTCAGGGTGGCGGCTCCGGCGCAGGGGGTGTTTGATGTTCATGTCGACGTTCGTCATGTGATGACACCGTTGTGTGATCTGGCGGCAGAACTGGATGGAAAGTTCGAGATAGTCGGTACGGCACATGAACATCGGGAACTTGTGGGGACGCTTTCCACGCGTTATGCGTTGTTGAACTATAAACCTGTGCGTGACCTGTATTTGAAGTTTTCTATTCGCCGGAAACAGCTTGTGATTGATCCATTTTTATTCGGTGTTGTTTCCGGGAAGGCAACGATCAATATGACGGGTGATCATCTTGTGGATGCCGGTTTTGATTTTATGTCGACGGATCTGGATGATGTGTGGGATATCATGCGTGCCCGCGGGTATCAGCCCCCCCCGCTCAGTGGGATTGTCACGGGTGCTGTCACACTAAAGGGTGCTTTTCCGAAGCTGGCCTGGAGCGGCAAACTTTTGGCCTATAATGGCCGTCTCAAACGTTTTGATTATGAACGCATTGATTTGCGTTTTGAAGGCCAGTTTCCCGTGATTCGTTTGGTGGATGGTAATGTTGTTTCTGCCCAAGGGCCGCGGTTTAAGGTTGAGGGCGTTCTGGATTTAAGTGACTTGACGAGGATGTCAACACAGTTGCGGCAGTTGAAGCGTGATTTTGTGATATCGGAAAATGATAGCGGACGGGCATGGACGATGAGCCACCTGAATGATCGTTCGGAGCAGGCGACGCAGTTGAAGTCATTTGTTGGCTCCGGTCTGGATAGGCGTAACGAAGGGGCCCAGGCGATAGGTTTGCAGAAACAGATCGGGTTTTAGTTCACATTCATCAAAGTTGAATAAATAAAGGTTTTATGTACCTGGCGCTGGCAGAGAAAATGAGTGCAGCTGTTAAAGGGTTCTTCCGTTATGTCGGGGAATTGGCGCTTCTTTTTTTCCGGATTGTAGTGGCGGCGTTGACACCGCCTTTTAGCGGGTACCGTTTTCTGGTTCAGGCCAAGCGTGTGGGGCCCGGGAGTTTTCTGATTGCAAGTCTTGTGGCGCTATTTGTCGGGATGATCATTGCCCTTCAGATGGCGTATATGATGCTTAAGCTTTCTGCTGAAATTTATATCCCCAGCGTGATTGCGGCTTCTCTGACGCGGGAATTGGGTCCGGTATTGACCGCACTGATTGTGGCCGGGCGTGTTGGGGCGGGGATAACGGCTGAGATCGGCACCATGGTGGTAACCGAACAGGTGGATGC
>JAZDPD010000074.1:0-3330 GCA_043798045.1 Candidatus Omnitrophota bacterium
CCGAACAATATTTCTCTTCCAAGGATGCCCGGAAAATATCTGCGTTTATCCAGTATGGTGTCGTGGCGGCGCGTGAAGCCATGGCCAATGCAAACTTCAAGATGGATCAGGTTGATCCGCATCGTGTCGGAGTTGTGGTCGGTTCAGGGATTGGTTGTATTAGATCAGCCGAAGAGGAATATCAGAAGTTCTCCGATAAGGGGCCGGGACGTATTTCGCCGTTTTTTATTCCCAAAATGATCATTAACGAAGCGGCAGGTCAGGTTTCCATTGAAACAGGAGCCAAAGGTCCGGCAACATGTTCCATTACGGCATGTGCGACAGGAACGACATGTATCGGTGATGCTTTCAGGATGATTCAATACGGCGAGATTGACGCGGCTTTTGCCGGGGGAACCGAAGCGGCCATTTCCATCCTGGGTGTTGGAGGTTTTTGTGCGCTCAGGGCTCTTTCCACACGTAACGATGCTCCCGAAAAGGCTAGCCGGCCTTTTGACAAGGACCGTGACGGATTTATCATGGGTGAAGGCGCTTGTGTGGTTGTTCTTGAAGAATTGGGTTACGCCAGAAAACGCGGGGCAAATATCCTGGCGGAAGTGGTCGGGTTTGGACAGACATCGGATGCATTTCATTCAACGGCTCCCGAGGATTCCGGAGAAGGTGCGGCCAGGGCCATGGCGCAGGCTGTTGCCTGGGCTGGACTTAAGATGACAGATGTTGATTATATCAATGCGCATGGGACATCGACCCATTTGAATGACAAGATTGAATCATTGGCCGTACGTAAAGCATTTGGCGATCATGCGAAGAAGTTGGCAATAAGTTCTACAAAATCAATGACCGGGCACTTGCTTGGAGCAGCCGGGGCTGTTGAATTCGCGGCATGTGTCCTGGCCATCCGTGACCAGGTTGTCCCGCCGACGATTAATTACACAACACCGGATCCTGATTGTGATCTTGATTATGTGCCTAATATGGCGCGCAAGACGAAAGTTAATGTGGCCATTTCCAATTCTCTTGGATTCGGCGGGCATAATGCTACGATCGCTGTTAAGAAATTTCAGGAATAATAGGATTAATCATGAATACATACAAAATTGCAACAATCCCAGGAGATGGGACAGGACCAGAAGTTGTCCGTGAGGGCCTTAAAGTCCTTGAAGCTGCTTCGAGCAAGTTTGGTTTCAAGTATGAAACGACCAATTTTGATTTTGGCGGTGCACGTTATTTGCGCACGGGTGAAGTGTTACCGGCTTCTGCCGTTGAGGATTTTCAGAAATTCGATGCGATGTTTCTGGGAGCTATCGGGCACCCTGATGTCAAGCCAGGGATCCTTGAGAAGGGAATTTTGTTGAAACTCCGGTTTGATTTGAATCAATACATCAATTTACGGCCGGTTCAGTTGTTAGACGAGCGTTTTTGCCCGTTAAAAGCCAAGACACCGGCCGATATCAATTTTACGGTTATCCGTGAAAATTCAGAGGGACTTTATGCAGGGGCGGGCGGCGGTCTTTTTAAGGATACCCCGCAGGAAGTGGCCATCCAGGAGAGCATCAATACGCGTTTTGGTGTTGAGCGTTGTGTGCGGTATGCGTTTGAGTACGCGCGTAAATACAGCCGTCGTAAACAGCTGACCCTTTGTGGTAAAACAAATGTGCTGACGTTTGCGTTCGATTTGTGGCAGCGGACATTTGACCAGGTTGGCAAGGAGTATCCAGATATCAAAACAGATTATGCGCATGTTGATGCCATCACCATGTGGATGGTAAAGAATCCTGAATGGTTTGATGTGATTGTTACGGATAATATGTTCGGGGATATTATTACGGATCTTGCGGCCATGATCCAGGGTGGCATGGGGATTGCGGCCGGCGGGAATATTAATCCCAAGGGTGTTTCGATGTTTGAACCCATTGGAGGGTCAGCACCGAAGTATACGGGGATGAATATCATTAATCCTCTGGCTGCAATTGGCGCTGGTGCGCTTTTGCTGCGTGAACTTGGTGAAGAAAAAGCTGCGGGTGCCATCGAGGCATCCATCCGTTTGGTTGTTACTACCAAGATCAAGGATTTGGCGGCAGGCAAGATGGGCTATTCAACAACAGAGGTCGGGGACCTGGTTGTAAAGCATTTATAGTTTTTATCTTTGAAAAGGATAGTCCCATGGGATTGTCCGTATAATAGGAGCTGTTTTTATGAATAAGTATGTTGTTGCGATTCTTGGGGCACGGTCAGCGGTTGGGCAGTGCATGTATGACATTCTCAAGCAGCGCAATTTTCCTGTCAAAGAGTTGCGTTTGATTTCTCCAAGCGGGGCTAAAGGTCAAATGCACGGGTTGCCTCTTTTGGGGCTCAGTGAGGAAGTGTTTAAAGGTGTTGATATTGTGTTAAGTTCACCCGGAGCGGATGTCAGCAAGATCTGGTCGCCAGTTGCGGCCAAGGCAGGCGCTGTGGTTATTGATAATACAAGCCAGTTTCGCATGGACAAGGATGTTCCGTTGGTTGTGCCGGAGGTTAATCCTGAAGATGTGAAGTGGCATAAGGGGATTATTGCTAATCCTAATTGTTCGACGATTCAGATGGTGGTGGCGCTCAAGCCATTGCATGATTACGGCAAGATCAAGCGCATTGTGGTTTCTACTTATCAGGCTATTTCCGGGGCAGGTTCCGAAGCCATTGATGAGATGAAGAACCAGGTAAAAGGTGATATGACGGCCAAAAAGCTCGCGTATCAGATCTTGCATAATCTGATCCCACAAATTGATGTTTTCACGGATAATCATTACACCAAAGAAGAAATGAAGATGGTTCTTGAAACATGCAAGATCATGCATGATGATCAAATCAAGGTTACGGCGACATGTGTGCGCGTTCCTGTATTCAATTCACATTCTGAATCTGTTAATATCCAGACCGAAAAGAAGATATCTCGCGCCAAGGCCTTTGAACTTCTATCCAAGGCTCAGGGTGTTGTGGTTGTGGATGACCTGCCGGCCAAGAAGTACCCCATGCCGATCCTGGCCGATGGAACGGATGAAACGTTTGTTGGGCGTATTCGGGAAGATGAGTCGATTGACAATGGTCTGAATTTATGGGTTGTTTCGGATAATCTTCGTAAAGGGGCGGCCTTGAATGCCATTCAGATTGCCGAGAAGCTTGTCGAATATAAAATGATTTAACGCTTATTTCCCGGCTCATTATCCATGAAGACATTTAAACTTACTTTGGAATATGACGGGACAGATTTTAACGGATGGCAATTGCAGTTAAATGCACAGCGCACCGTTCAAGGCGAAATAGAAAAAGCTCTTTCAAAGATCTTCAAGAAAG
>JAZDPD010000120.1:0-16298 GCA_043798045.1 Candidatus Omnitrophota bacterium
GATAACACCATGATATCAGTACTATTCATCCTGAAATATATTGGCTTGACTGTTCCAGTGCCTCCAGCCTCGCTTAAAAATGTATAAGCACCCGAATGAGCCAAATTAGCATCCCATCTCATACGACTAAAATTAACAAGGCTTGCACTGGCATCTGTGATATAAAACTCCAATGAACTGTAGGAACTACCATGCGGATATATTCTTACTGTTCCTGGTTTGTTTGTTGCGGTAGAAGTAATATCCAGGCCATCCCAACCAGCTGGACTTAATACATTTCCAAACTGTAGATTTTGTACAAACGTTGTCCCAGCATTATTAATTTTATACACATCACCACTCACCAAGTTTGTTACTGACATAACATTACCTGCTGTCGGCTTTGCAATATCAATCCTTGAAACAGGATAGATCGTCCCAATCCCCACATTCCCATTCGCATCCATATAAATCCCGGAATCGATGAGGGTCTTGCCATCAGCTTGAGAGCGCGGGACGCTGTAATTTGTCAGGCCGCTGACGGCTCCTGCTACCCCGGTTAACTGCGACCCGTCGCCATAAATCTTGCCGTCGACTTCGAGGTTGCCTTTGATAAGGGCGGAGTTGGATGAAAGATCGGCATCACCGGAAGCTGTGCCCGCCCCCACCTGTAAAAGCGCGTTGGGATTTGTTGTGCCGATACCGATATTGGAGCCGCCGGAAAGAGGAATATACGTAGCCCAGACAGATGGGGCAAACGCCGATAAGAAAAGAAATGATAGGATGAATTTCTTCATTATAAAGAATTTAATTTCATTTAATAATATATGTCATTTATTAAAAGAATATTACTACTTTACTAATGAAATTATAAGCTAATTCTGAGATTTTTTAGTTAAAAAAACAATGGAAAGGGGCTCTGACCCGCATCTTCGACGAAGCTAAACTGTATAGGCAGTAATAGTTTAGGGCAGAATCAGGTTAAGAGGACCAATGGCCTGGATATAACGCATCGTTACGATTAATAATACTGTAACCGGCCTTGGGCTGGACCGTTGCTTTAAGGCAAGCGGACACCAGGTCCGCAGCCTACGGAAGGACAAGATGCCTCAGTCGGTGCGCGTCAGCTTCAGGGATTTCTGGTAGGGATTTAAACCGCTATCTTGGTATTGATTCGTCCGGTGATATATTTATGGATAAGGCTGGAAATAATCGTTTGATAAGGAATCCCCTCATCAACCGCTTTCAGTTTAAGGCCATCAAGATCGTATTTGGACAAACGAATGCTGATCCTTTGATCTTTCTTAAGAGTCTTGACAGCAGCTTGTTGTAATATTTTGGACTCGTTTTCAAAACCCTTCACACGCGCCCACTCCTTGCGCTCAATTGAATGCAACAAATCCTGTTCTTCTTTATCAAGTTTCATTAGTACTCCCCCAAATATTTTCTCGTTGATTTCCGACTTGGAATTATTGTTTTAAGAAAATAGCCATCTTGCATCTGAACATAGGGCACATGAAACACATACCCTTTTAACTCAACCACCATGATCCTTTGATGACCATACTTTTGTTGATTAGGATGTTCAATAATATCCAATATCTTTCTTGCCGCCACACATCCCATGATTTCTTCAAATAAAACACCACGATTATCTTTAAGCCAGGCGTTTTTATGATGATCCCATTTATAAACCATGGCAATAACATAGCATAATGTGCTGACATTGTCAATACTACGTGAACAAGATAATTCCCAGATTGGACCGTTGCTTTAACCCGCATTTTTCAATAGAAAAGTGGTAATGCGGGTTGAACCCGGGCCTTTTCCGGATAAGAAATTGTAGAAGGCCAATTCGAAGGCGAATGCACTTTTTTGTGCAAGCGCTTGTGTCGAAAAACAGCCCGTAATGCACAATTCGGGTTTAAGGCGGGCGGAGACGAAGAATTGTCATTTAACGCAGGAAGAGTTGTTTGAAGACGGCAATGTAGATCTCGCAGGAAGTCGCGGAAAGGTTGTTGAAAAACTGGATAAAGGAAAGGCCCTTGCCCGCGAGGCTAAAGAGCATGACCATCAGGAAAACATCCACAATGAAAATCAGCCCCATGGAAAAGAAATAATTCGGCTTACCCAAAACATTGTCTTTCTTGTAAAGGTCCTGCGCGGTCAGGATAATATGCATGGCAAAGGTAAATGCAATCACTCCCGCAAACAAAGGCTCGAAAGTTCCAAGCTTATTTAAAGCATTCATGATCACATAAACAATGATGACAATCAGCGTATAGATCGGAATCACATAGGGCGCAAAATTCATCACGGGCTTTAAAAACTGAAAACACGACCCCACCACGCTCTGCCCGAACTTGTAAACCGCATCAAAATCATAAACAAAGAATTTCATGAGCACATACGCGATCGTACCGGTAATAACCGCCTGGGCAATCCCGGGATGAAGCTCCCCCACCCCGACCTCCAGGGCCAAGACCGTGGCTATCACCAATGGCAGCAAAAGGGCTGCCGCAATAAATTTTAAAACAACCATGATCCGATCGCCCATAACCCCCGTCACTTTCCGATGAATTTCATCCCATGCATGTACGGTTGAAGAACCTCTGGCACAGCAATGCTGCCATCCTCTTGCTGATAGTTCTCAATGATCGCCACAACCGTCCTGGGCGTCGCCACACCCGAGCCGTTTAGCGTATGCACAAACGCAGGCTTTTTCATGTCCCTGCCTTTAAAACGGATATTCGCCCGGCGTGCCTGAAAATCCTCAAAATTGGAACAGCTGGAAGCCTCCAGCCATTTATCCAGTCCCGGGGCATACACTTCAAGGTCATAGCATTTAGCCGCCGCAAAACTGATATCACCGGAGGCCAATTCCAGCACCCGGTACGGGATCTTTAAGAGCTGAAAAACCATCTCGGCATTGCCCACCAGCGCCTCAAGCTCCTGATAGGATGTTTCAGGCCTGACAAACTTGACCAGCTCAACTTTGTTGAACTGATGCACACGCATCAATCCCCGCGTGTCCTTGCCATAGGAACCTGCTTCACGGCGAAAACACGCTGAATACGCCGTATGATAGATCGGCAGCTGCGCCTCATCGAGTATTTCGTCACGGTAAATATTGGTGACCGGCACCTCGGCCGTAGGGATCAGATACAGGTCATCCTCTCTCAGATGGTACATGTCATCTTTCATCTTGGGCAATTGGCCCGTGCCTGTCATGGACGCGGCATTAACAAGGACCGGCGGAAACACTTCCACATACCCGTGCTCACGGATATGCAGATCCAGCATGAAATTAATAAGCCCGCGCTCCAGAAGCGCCCCGGCTTTCTTGTAAAGAATGAAATTCGACCCGCTGATCTTGGTAGCCCGCTTGAAATCAACAATATCCAGTGCCTCGACGAGCGCCACATGATCCCTGGGCTTGAAATCAAATACGCGCCTTTCACCCCAGGCCCGCACTTCCCTGTTCTTTTCAGGGCCGCCGACGGGGATCGATGTGTGCGGAATATTGGGAATATATAACAGGATCTGTATGATCTTCTCTTCCACCTCTTTAAGCGGCATTTCACGCGAATCGATCTCCTGCGCCACGGATTTCATGGCCGCAATGGCTTCTTTGGGATCTTTCTTATCCTTTAAAAGTGCGGTGATCTGGTCATTGGCCGCGTTCTTTTTAGCCCTCAATTCATCCAGGCTAACACCCAGCTTGCGGCGGCTTTCATCCAGCTGCAAAAGCTCATCCAGACGGCCCGCGGCATTCTTGGCCGACAAACCCTTGCGGACAAGATCAATATTTTCACGGATATACTTCATGTCCAACATCTAGCGTTCCTTTCCATTAACCACACACGGCCTGATCCTCATGGCAATCTCTTCCCGCAACTCACGCCCGTCAAAAGGCTTGACAATATAAGACTCTGCGCCCTGCTCCAGGGCATTCACAAAATTCCTGGGCGCGTCCATACCCGTCAGGAAAATAACCGGGATATCCCTTGTCCGCGGGTCTTCCTTGAGCAAGCAGCAGGTCTGGGGCCCGTTTAAATCCGGCATCATATAATCCAGAAGAATAATATCCGGATTCTCGGCAGCGGCCAGCTCAAGGCCCACGCGTCCGCACTCCGCTGTCCGCACATGATACACCCCGTCCAGCGCCTTGACGGCCAGCATTGTATCAATCCTGGAATCGTCAATGATCAAGACCTTATGCATCTTGCGCGGCGCGAAACATGACCTGAATTTCTGTATCAACTCTTTCATGTCACTCATTATAGTCACGAACCATTCTTTTTCAATCATTGCAAGAAAATCTTCATCGCTACCGTGCTTTTGACACCCCGGCATCCATCACTTCAAAAACCATAAAAACACTGTCCTCCCACACCGGGTGCAGCTTGACCCCCAGCCGGATCATGCCGCCCAACGATTCATCAAGGTCCTTGCGAAGAACAATTATATACCTGATCTGATACCGGCTTATGGTGGCCAGATTCTGCCGGTCATCCCCGAAAGAAATCGGCGCGACCGCTCTTTGCGTCATCAGGGCCATGGCCCTGGGCGAGGCAAACATGAGATGATCCTCAGGTGCTGTATTGGCCTTAACCCAGGAAAACACAGCCCTGGCCGGGGGTGTGGCGATATCATCAATATACGAATTATAATTACATACGATCGTCCAGGCATTTAAAACAAACACCACCATGAAAAAGACCCGCATCAGGACGCCTGAACGTTTATTCAACCACTGATACAAATAAAACAGGATCAACGGATACACCGGAATAACATACCGGATAAAAATATCCGGAGGATTCCCTGAAACACCCTCCCAAATAACCAGCATCATAAAATAGGAGAAAAAAGCCGTATCCAGAAAGGTCATCCTTTTTTGCCAGGCCCTTCTTACGAAAACAAAACAGACCACGGCCAGAAAAAATACCGACGCATGATCAAATACCCGGAACAACCACACGTAAAGCCCCGTCACCAAACCCGTTTCCCAGGGAACCAGGCAAAGCACCATGCTTTTAAATAAAATCGGCAGATGCTGAATGATTTGCCCCAGGGTAACAAAAATATTTCCTTGCAGCCCCCTCCAGGCCCCCAAGCCTATCCCCACCAGGAAATACTGCAGCCCTGTCCCCAGAACCAAAGAAACCGCAAGCCAAAAAACATCCCTCCAGGAGCGCCGCACAACAATTAAATAGTACGCCGCCGCAGCGTAAAGAAAAAGCCCGGCGGAACGTGTGAATACAGCCCCAAAAGCCATCAGGACAAAAGAATAGAAATAGACCCTGCGGCGTGAAGAAATATATTTTTCAAAGGAATAGATCGCCCAAACCGATAAACACGTCAACAGAAAATCCGGCGACACGGTTTGCTTGTAAAAAAAGAATTGCGCGGAAACCGCGAGCATGAGCGGCACAACCCACACAGGCTTCTTATCCAGATGAAGGAACAACCGGTAACAACCCCAAGCCGTGCCCATCCACAAAAGAATATTCAGGAACTTGAATGCCATAAAATCAAGACCCCTGAACCAAAGGATGGGCGCAAGCAAAAATGAATAGCCGGGCGGGTATAAAAAAAGATAGTCGGCCCCCAGCAAAACACCATCGGTTAAATGGCGGCCTGAGAGCAAATTCCGGGCATACATGATGTATTGGGCAAAGTCATCCCCCCAATCATGCCCGACATGAAGGGTCATGACATTCAATAAGATGAAAAAGAGGGTTGTTAACCCGATCAAAAGGATGCGGTTACGACGACTTTTGTCCATAAACGGCAACATACCCCGGTATCAGAAACGGCCCCCATGCACCAGAAGGATGGGGATATGCACCTTGTGCCGCAAGCCATCGGCCACACTGCCCATGACCCAATCCATCACCCCTGAATGACCATGTGTGGCCATGGCAATAAGATCACACCCTTCTTTCAAGGCGAGCCCTGCAATGCATGAGACCGGGTCTCCTTTTAGAAGAAACTGTTTCACATTAAAACCCTCTGCTGTCAACTCCTGCAAAAGGCCGGCCAAATAAGCGCGGTCCTTGATAATCTCCTCGGAATCGGTCAAATCAAGCTGTTCCTGCATGCGGGCCGCAAAGCCGTCGGCCACATGCACCAGGATGATTTCGGCCGGGCCCAGGCGCGCCAGAGGCCTTATATGCACCAGAATGGCCTCATCGGTCAGGGAATTATCCAAAGGAATCAAGATTTTTTTATACATAAAGCCATCACCTGTCCGATAAGAAAAATGTTTAAACCAATAACCATCACCGCCGCCCCCCACGCCCCAACCTTGAGCCATACCCGATTGACAAACCGGCCCATGAGGGCTTTGTCGCTTGTAAAAATCACCAGCGGTACCACCGCAAAAGCCAGCTGGAATGAGAGTATCACCTGTGTCAGAACAAGAAGCTGTCCCAGGCCTTTAGCCCCTACCCAGATCGCCACACCCACCGCCGGAACTATGGCCAGCCCGCGTGTGATGATGCGCCTGACCCATGGCCTGATGCGGATATCCAGAAACCCTTCCATCACGATCTGACCGGCCAGCGTCCCGGTCAACGTTGAACTCTGTCCGGAAGCCAAAAGCGCTATGGCAAAAACCATGCTGGCCAGCGAAGCCCCCAAAATCGGCGTCAAGAGATGATACGCATCATTGATATCCGCCACATTCTGATTGCCTGTCCCATGGAATGCGGCCGCACTTAATACAAGGATCGCCGCATTGATGAAAAAAGCAACCGTCAATGCGGTCACAACATCAATGGTGGCAAACTTGACAGCCATGGATTTTCCGGCATCATCGCGGGCAAACGCCCGTGTCTGAACAATGCTTGAATGCAAATAAAGGTTATGCGGCATGACCGTGGCCCCGATAATGCCGATAGACACATACAACATCCCCGGGTCAACCACAATCCTGGGTGAAGGAATAAAACCTGCCGCCACCCCCATCCAGGAAGGATGCGCCGCCATGATTTCATAAACAAAAGCAGCACCAATAACAAACATGAGCCCTGCTACCACGGCCTCCAGATAACGAAACCCTTTTTGCTGAACCGCCAGGATCACAAGGACATCAAGGGAGGTGATGACAACGCCAACTAAAAGAGGCATGCCAAAAAGTAAATTAAGGGCAATGGCCGAACCGATCACCTCGGCCAGATCGCAGGCAATGATCGCGATTTCACACAAAACCCACAAGAAAACAACAACAGGTTTTGAATAATGATCGCGGCACGCCTGGGCCAGATCACGCCCTGAAGCAATCCCGAGCTTGAGTGACAAATACTGAAAAAGGATGGCCGTGAAATTAGCCAGAAGAACGACAACAAGAAGCGCATAACCATACCTGGCACCAGCGGCAATATCCGTCGCCCAATTACCAGGATCAATATATCCGACAGCCACCAAAAGCCCCGGTCCCATGAACGCAAAGAGCTTCCGCCAAAAACCGCCGCCTTTTGGCATCTGAACACTTCCAAAACTATCCAACGCTCACACCTTCCATTTGATGGAACAGCCCATGGACGGATTTTGTTTTACATCAATCGGCAGCCCTGCGGCCATATTGTTCATGGCTTCTTTTAATTCTTCGCGTGTGACAGCCCCTTCATCTTTCCAGTTATCATCGACACGGCCATGATAAACCAGCGCGTGATCTTTATTGAAAAGATAAACATCCGGTGTGCACTGTGCCCTGAAAGCCCTGGCCACAGACTGTTGCTCATCAACTAAATACGGGAAAGGAATCTTCAGCGCCGCTGTCTTCTCGACCATCCTGGCAGGAGCATCATCGGGAAAGTCCGGATTAATATTGGGATTGATCGCCACAACCCCCACGCGCATGCCTTGGGCATAGATCCCCAGTGCCACAAGCCTGGGCCAAAGGGCATTGGCATACGGACAATGATTGCAGGTAAAAACCACGAGCAAACCGCGCTCGCCCACAAGGCCGCCACTTGAATAAACCCGACCGGAAGGATCCTTCAACTCAAACACCGGCATTTTTGTGCCTAAAGGAATCTTGACTGATTCAAGCAACGCCATAAATCCTCCTCAGGATAAATAACCTTCAAACTGGATCAGATCACCGCAAGAGAGAAAAGGATTCATTTGTTTAACTTCTGCCAAAGAAGCATTTCTCAAATGCCCGTAATGATGCCCTGGCCAGATCTCTGTTGTTAAAGGTAGTCGCTTGATGACTTTTAAACTTTCAAATAAAACCTTGGAACTCCCGCCCGGAAAATCCGTGCGGCCCACCGCTTCCATAAAAAGCGTATCGCCGGTAAAAAGATTTCCATCGACCAGAAAACACTGGCAGCCCGGAGTATGTCCGGGTGTCTCCAGGCATTCCAGCGAAAACCGGCCAAAAGAAAATCTGTCGCCATGATTGGTCCGAATCATGGAACGGGCCTGGGGCGTATAAAACAAGGACTCTTTCCTGGAAAGGTAAACCGGCACATCAAGCTCTTCAACACCCACCACATGGTCATAATGCCCGTGCGTCAGAAAAACAGCCTTCAATACAAGTTTATCCTGTGTGAGCGCAGGCATGATCTCCGGCCAAGGTGCTGCCGGGTCAATGACAATCGCTTCACCGGCAGTCTTATCTCCAAGTACATAGGTAAAATTGGCGAGTTCGCCCAAATACAGCTGTTTGATCAATAATTCATCTGTCATAAAACCTCCTGCCATCCACTAGCCGCGCGTCAGGATAACGAGTGTTTCCAAATGCCGTGTGCGCGGGAAAAAATCAAACGGACAAACCGAACGGACTTGCCATCCACCGCCGGAAAGATCTTTTAAATTAACCGCCAGGCTTTGAGGGTCACAGGAAAGATATATCAGATGCTTCACCCGCAAGGATCTGTTTAAAAGACCTATGGTATCCATGCTTAGGCCCGCACGCGGCGGATCAACCATCACCACATTCCTGTCAGAAGGCGCTTGGTCCAGCATATCAGAAAAAATATCCTCAACCCGGCCTTCATGGGTCTGGACATTGGCAATATTATTAGCCGCCATGTTAAACCTGGCCATGGTCACGGCGTGCACGTTGGACTCGATATTCACCGCTTTTAAAACAAGGTCATTGACACACAAACTGAAAAAACCAACCCCGCCGTAAAGATCAAAAAAGACACCATCAGCAGACCAAACATCCTGCCCGCGCAAATAATCCACCAACCCTGGCAAAATAGAAAGATTGGCCTGAAAGAATGTATCCAGCCCGTAATAAATCCTGAGCCCCCGGATATCGGTATAAAAATAATCGCGCGCGGCAAGCTGCAGGGATTTATGCCCGATACCGCCCCAACGCACCCCGGCCCCTTCCCCGCAGCGGACCGTTAGATTCGCCATGCGGTATTTCTTGGGTATTTTGGCCGCTGCTTCCATCCTCAGCTGAGGGATAAAATCCGATACAGGTTCCATGGCGATCGGGCATGCTGTTATTTCCAGAACCGGGCCGCGTTCCAGCGGAGAAAAACCGATATGAACATCGCCGTTGCGCCGATGGGTTAATTTAAGATCAAGCCTGTTGCGGTAATGATAAATCTGTGGCGACGGAAAAATCGGCAGGAAACAGGCCTCGTCCAACACCACCTCTCGGGCTATCACCTCTTTAAGCTGCTGCTGCTTCAGGGCAAGCTCATCGGCATACGGCAAATGCTGATACTGGCACCCGCCGCAAGTCCCGAAAACAGGGCAAACCGTCAAAGCACCATCTTTAAAATCATCGGCTGGGCTCAATACATCACCTTGGCCGTCAGGGCAACAAGATCAAGGATCGCATTATCCTTTTTAAACTTGTCAACTGCACCCAAATAAAGAATATTGTACCCCTTGTCCTCGATGGTAAACACATAAAGCGACAACACAAGCCGTACCGTAGAGCTCGCACGGAATACCATCTTATATCCTAAATGCCCCGCCACAATAAAAGGTATGTTTTCCACAAGCTTCAGATCATTGAACACCTGGGCCGTCTGTTGGACAATTTTATCCGCATACGCCTTGGTGGTCATCGGCTCGGGTTCCTTGGACATATCATATGTCGAAAAATTATAATTCTCGGCAAACGTATCCAGGGCGTTATCTTTAGGCGAGACAAATGCAACAAGAACATCCTTGGCCGGATGCCCCTTAACCACCCACTGGCTCGGATAACGGACCTCAAGACCATCATTGGAACTACGATAAATCTTGAAAGAAAAAAGAAACCAGATCGTACAAGAAATAATGAAAAGCCCCAACACCGCCCCAAAGATCTTGAGACCTAGCCAAACCCATTTCTTGACATCAACAGGTTTGGCCTTCTTTTTGTGGAACGCTGCCCTTGTATATTTTTCCATACCGACTCCATTTCCATACATAGATATATAAACGTTGAACCATCAACCTTTTCATCAAGCCATGAAATCATTTTAGAATACACATCCAACCGCACATCCTGTGCATACCGAAGCTTCCCATCCTGTGCTGTGAAAAGTTCTGCATCAAGGATTGTATTCCTTGGAAAACGATTTTCAATGATTTTTTTCTGCGTTCGCGTCATCCTCAGCGTCCCGATGCTGATCCAGGCGATACTCTCGGGAGGAACAACCTTAAATACCCTCGCCATGACATCCGCGTAATCCGCCTCCCATCCCGGGCTGTAGATGACCGGATCAAAATGAAACGCCACGCGATATCCGTGCGCCGCACACCTGCAGGCCGCATCCAGACGCCTGTCCAAAGAGGCCGTAAAATGTTCCTCACGGTCAATGACATCCTGAGGATTAAGCGACCAGCCCACAACGATATTCGATGAAGCCTTTACACGCAACAATCCTGTAATATTATCACTCTTGGTCTTGAATTCAAATATACTTTGCGGATATTCACGAAAAAAATCAACCACTTGACCCGAAAAACCTGTCAGGCTGTCATAAACGAGCGAATCGGTCATCTCTCCGGATCCCACACGCATATCCTTGTTGTTCTTTCTGAAAGCCTCAAAAAAATCTTCAATATTGGCCGGCAGCACAATCCCCGGAGCATTCGTATAATTCTGAAGAAAACAGTACGAACACTCAAACGGGCACCCGAAACCAAGATTCACATTGTGATACCCGCAAGACCGCGCACCGGGTGAACACGGGCAGGGTTTGAAATAATCATGTTTCTCTTTAACAATAAAAAGGTCCTGCGCGCGAAGGTTATACATGGGAATATCCACATGAACCCTTGAACAATAATCCCTGTAATCCGGAATCAGCTGAACCTGCGCCCGAGGGAACATCCCCCTGGCACGAAGGGCGAGCGCTGAAGCCTCCAAAGATGCTTCAATATATATCCGCTCAAACACCGGAACCGCCGCCGTACGCTCCAGCGGCAAAGCACATGAGGGATCAACATCAAAAGAAGTAAACACTTCGGATATTTTTTCTCCCCGACGTGAAGCCTCGGGAAAACGCCGCGCCAGCAAACAGGCTTTAACAGCCGGATAAGTTTTTCGTTCCAGAGGAATTTGATCCACAACAGATTCCGGTGAACACGCCTCGCGTTTGGCTATTTCAGCCACAAGGCGTGCCATCTCGCGGCGTTTGTTAATGCCAAAAGCCGCAAACCGGCCATCAGGGTTATTGATCATGTTCACCTGCGCCAAGGTCACTTCATATCCTGGAACAACCAGGTCGAAAGATAACGTTCGCCCGTATCCGGCAGGATCACCACAATCTTTTTCCCTTGATTTTCCGGCCGGCGACCCACCTGTAATGCCGCCCACAAGGCCGCCCCGCAGGAAATGCCGCCCAGGATGCCCTCCTGACGCGCCAAAAGCCTGGCCGTATGACCTGCATCCTCATCCTTGACCAAAATCACTTCATCAATGATCTGCCGGTTAAGGACCTCGGGGATAAAGCCGGCCCCAATACCCTGTATCTTATGCGGCCCAGGATTCCCGCCGGAAAGAACCGGCGAATCTGCCGGCTCAACCGCAATCACTTTAAAGTCAGGCTTACGTTTTTTAATGACTTCGGCAATGCCGGTGATGGTACCTCCGGTGCCCACACCGGCCACCACCATATCCACTTGCCCGTGGGTGTCATCCCATATCTCTTGCGCTGTTGTCCGGCGATGGACTTCAGGATTGGCGGGATTTGAGAATTGTTGCAGGAAGACAGCCTGCGGCATTTCCCTGGCCAGCTGTTCGGCCTTTTTGATTGCGCCGCGCATGCCTTCGGACCCTGGTGTTAACACCACCTGAGCACCAAATATCCCCAAAAGTTGACGCCGCTCAACCGACATGGTCTCGGGCATGGTCAGGATCAATTTATAGCCTTTAGCCGCCGCCACAAAAGCCAGTGCAACACCAGTATTGCCGCTGGTAGGTTCAATGATAACGGAATCAGCTTTAAGCACGCCGCGTTTTTCCGCATCCTCTATCATGGCCAGGCCAAGCCGGTCTTTGATACTGGAAAGCGGATTGAACGATTCAATCTTGGCATAAATTTCCGCCCCCAGGCCTTGTGCCATTCGATTGATCCGCACCAACGGCGTGCGCCCGACTGTTTTAGTAATATCCGCGTAAATATTGGCCATGATTTCCTTTCTCCTCACGCTACCAATGCCTGCTCGATGTCAGCAATAATATCTTCAACATTTTCCAAACCAATAGACAAGCGGATAAAATCCTGTGTCACGCCCGTAGTTTCCTGCTCTTTTACCGAAAGCTGTTGATGCGTTGTTGACGCCGGATGAATCGCCAGTGACTTGGCATCACCAATATTGGCCAGATGCGTAATCAATTGAAGTGAATCAATGAACTTGCGCCCGGCAGCCAATCCACCCTTGACGCCAAAACCTATGATAGCCCCGGCCCCGTCGGGAAGATACTTCTTCACCCGCTCTTTTTCAGGGCTATCCTCAAGTCCGGGATAATTAACCCAGGCCACCCGGGGGTTTTTCTTCAAATACACAGCTACCGCCAGCGCATTGGAAGCGTGCCGCGGCAGGCGCAAATGCAGTGTCTCTAACCCCTGTATGAACAAAAACGAATTAAACGGCGAAATGGCCGGGCCGATATCGCGCAACAGCGTCAAGCGTGCCTTCATGATATAGGCGATATTGCCCATGGGCTTTAGCGCCTCCACAAAATCAATGCCGTGATAACTGGCATCAGGACCACTGATCAGCGGAAACTTGCCGCTGGTCCAGTCAAACTTACCCGAGTCAACGATGACCCCGCCCAAAGATGTCCCGTGCCCGCCGATGAATTTGGTCGCGGAATAAACCACGATATCCACCCCATGATCAATGGGCCTGAGCAAGAACGGCGACACAGTATTATCCAGAATGAACGGAAGGCCATGTCGATGGGCTACTTTTGATATGCCTTCAAGATCCGCCACATCGAGCTTGGGATTGCCGATCGATTCCGCATAAACCGCTTTTGTTTTGGCCGTGATCGCCTTTTCAAAGGCCGCCAGGTCATTGGACTTCACAAAGTTTACTTTGACCCCGAACCTGGGTAAGGTGTAATGAAAAAGATTATACGTTCCACCGTAAAGATTATCCGCAGACACAATCTCATCACCAGCCTGCGCCACATTAAGGATCGCGAGTGAAATCGCCGATAAGCCGCTGGCCACGGCCAATGCACCTACCCCGCCTTCCAGGGCAGCCATGCGCTTTTCAAACACATCGGTCGTGGGATTCATCAGGCGGGTGTAAATATTCCCGAACTCTTTTAATCCGAAAAGATTCGCCGCATGCTCGGTACTTTTAAACTGATACGATGTTGTCTGATAAATCGGCACCGCACGCGAACCTGTCACCGGGTCCGGCTCATGCCCGGCATGAAGCGCCAGGGTTTCTCTTTTTAAATTCTTTTTAAAAGCGGCGTTAGCCATAAATAAATTCTCCTGTATAAAAATATATATTAAATTCTTTTATGAAAATTTACCAGTTCAAATCACTGCCGCCATCGCATGAAATATTTTCTATGCGTATAATCTCTGCTGTTCATCTGTTTTGCCTCATATAACATAATTATCAAAACCCTGCTTCACCCTTTGTCCCTGCACAAGCTGCTCCAGGGTATACGATTCAAATACGTTATTGACCTTTACCGCCGCCTCACTCCAGAAATCCCTGACCGCACAGACCCTGGACATTTGACAAAGCGATCCATCATCCGCACAATCGGTCATAATAATGGGGCCCTCAACCGCTGAAATAATGTCTTTAAGCGTTATCTCCCGCGGGTGACGCGCCAAACTAACCCCCCCATTGGCACCACGTGTGGCATTGATAAGCCCCCAATTCTTTAACAAGGGCACAAAATGACTCAAATACTTCTCGGATATATGCTGACGTTTGGCCACATCCTTCATCAGAACAACACCTTGCGAACCATGCATCGCAAGGTCAACCATAAAATGAACACTATAACGACCTTTGCTGGATATTTTCATATTTTAAATACTACATTGTCCATAGAATTAGTTGTAAATATACCATCCAAACAAATAATGTCAAGAAATATATTCACATGCTTAATTCGCTGGCTGACAAATCCCAATCTAGTGCGGCTACATTCTCCCTCACCTGCTGCGGATTGCGGCAACCTGCCAAAACAGTCATAACACCGGGCTGCTGACGCACCCAATTAAGGGCCAGCTGATTCAACGGATGACCCAGTTTTCTCAAACGCTTGATCAGCGTATTGGTTTTGTCAAAGTTCGTCTCGTTGTAAAAGGTATAAAACATTTTTCGCGCATCGCTTTTCTTAAACGTCGGAAGTTTCTGATACTTCCCTGTCAGGATGCCACCCCCCATGGCCCCGTAGGCCATCACACCGATTTTCTTCTCACGGCAAAACGGTAACAGATCTTTTTCAACCCCCCTCTCAAGTATCGAATACTGCGACTGAAGTGTTGCAACAGGCGCAACAGCACACGCGCGTTTTAATAAACCCAGATCAAAGTTCGAAACCCCGATATGCCGGATAATCCCGGCATCACGCAGCTGCGCCAGCGCCTCCATGGTCTTTTCCACGGCCACATCAGGATCAGGCCAATGGCACATGTAAAGATCAATCACATCGCACCCCAATCGCTGACGGGAAAGGTCAACCTCGCGCTTGACAGACGCCGGGGACAGATCATGCCGTACCCGGCCATTTTCGCGCACCAGCCCGCACTTGGTCGCCAGAAAAACCTTATCACGCCTGCCTTTGATCGCCCGGCCGATCAGACGCTCGGCGGCACCATCGGTATAAAACGGGGCTGTATCGATCAAATTAACCCCCAACCCCAGGGCTTCATGGACAGCGGCAACACAACTCTCATCATCCGCACCACCCCAATTCTCGCCGCCAAAAACCCATGTACCAAGACCCAAAACCGAAACCTTTTCATTTGTTCCAGGAAAATCAACATATCTCATCATTCCATTTCCTCCTTTTATCCAGAACAAAAATAATATACACTATCAATTCTATGAACAATACATTTAAAATCTTCTACGGCATAGACTCTGCCGACATCCAACCCACGGTTATGATCATGCCCTTTGATATCCCTGAGGTTGCGGCACACCTGAAAGTCGATCGCTGGATAAAAGGCAGGATGTTTGCCTGCGCAAAGGGCCAGGGATTCACTCTCATCCGCTCGGGTATGGGAGCGGGTTTCGTGGGAGATTGCATCCTCAGACTTGATCAGACACCCTGCCGGAAAATATTATTCCTGGGAACATGCGGGCTCATGGCTCGTGCCGGCAACCTGGATATCGGCAGCCTGGTAACCCCGGCTATTGTTTATGCCATGGAAAGTTTCAGCGAAATCCTGACAGGAGAGATCAGAACACCCTCACCCATTACAGCCGACCAGCGCCTCATCCCTGCCAGCATCCCGCGCGTTAACTGCGTCAGTTTTGCCTCACTGTACCTGGAAACAAGATATACCGATGTTTTTAAAGAACTTAACGCCGATGTTATTGAAATGGAATGCGCCGCCTTTTGCCTTGCCGCAGACCGGATTAACCGCACCTCAAGTTCCCTGCTTGTCTGTTCTGACATCATTGGTGATCCGGCCGTTTGCTTTAACCTCACCTCTAATGACAAAAATAATCTGACCGAAGGAATACAACAGGCATGTGACATAGCACAAACTATGTCAAAGGTTGTTACGTAATTATTTGGAAAATTGTAATCACAAGTGCGACAGGAAAAATTTAAAAGAGCTCCATAGATCAGCAAAAACTGTTACTTTGTAAGTTAGTCGACAAAACAAAGAACAGGAGATCTATGGAGC
>JAZDPD010000129.1:0-24621 GCA_043798045.1 Candidatus Omnitrophota bacterium
TCCTGTCGCACTTGTGATTACAATTTTCCAAATCCATGTGGTCTTTAGCCAACCCTGACCTCCACCACATGCTCGATCCGGTCATCCCGAAGCTTCAGCGATTTCTCTGGCTGATCAACGCCATCCACGACCAGGGAACTCACATGATCCAAAGGCCCCAGCCGGAAGAACGTAATGTGATAAAAAGTCTCACGATACCGGTAATGCATCTTCCAGGAGGACCAATCCGCCGGAAGGCAAGGCTCGAAATATATCGTGTCCACCTTCAGGCGAAGCCCCAGTAAATGCTTCACCATCAGCTGATACATCCAGGACGCAGACCCGGTATACCAGCTCCATCCCCCGCGTCCTGAAAGGCCGGGCGAGGCATAAACATCACCGGCCATCACAAACGGCTCAACTTTATAAACAGCGCACTTGGGTGAACTGTCCGCATGCCGTACCGGGTTAATCATCCCCAGCAGCTCCCAGGCACGCACTTTATCCTTTAACATGGCAAACGCAATCACGACCCAGACCGCCGCATGCGTATATTGCCCTCCGTTTTCCCGGACACCAGGAACATAACCCTGGATATACCCCGGATTTGGAATCGACTTGTCAAAAGGTGGCGCAAACAATTTCACAAGCGCATGTTCCCGGTCAACAAGCTGCCGGTCAACTTCCTCCATGGCCCTTGCCGCCCTTTCACGCGGGACCGCCCCCGAAAGAACTGCCCAGGACTGCGGGATAGAATCAATACGGCATTCACTGTTCAACGACGAACCCAGCGGATCCCCGTTATCATGATAAGCTCGGCGATACCACGCACCATCCCAGGCATGCGTTTCAATGTTACGAACAAGCTTGTCACACTCCTGCCGGCAAAAATCTGAAAAAGCCTGATCCCCATGCGCGAGAGCCAAATCCGTCATGGACTTAAGAACATCACAGAGAAAAAACGCCAGCCAGACACTTTCGCCTTTCCCGTCTTTCCCGACAAGATTCATCCCGTCATTCCAGTCCCCGCTGCCCATCAAGGGAAGCCCATGAACCCCGAACTTCAATGCCTTTTTAACACTTAAAACACAATGCTCATAAAGTGTCCCGGAACGAAGAGATACCCTGGGCATGTCATAATAAGACTCTTCCTCCGGCCTTACCAAAGGGCCTTCGAGAAAACCAATTGATTCATGGAGCACCCCCGTATCTCCAACCTCGTGAACATACATGCAAGTCACAAGCGGTAACCACAAATAATCATCCGAACACTGGCTTCGAATCCCGCGACCTGCAGGCGGATGCCACCAATGCTGCACATCCCCTTCAACAAACTGATGCGCGGCAAAAGTCAGCAATTGCTCCCGGATCATTTCCGGCTGTGTATGGACAAGCGCCATCACATCCTGAAGCTGATCCCGAAACCCCAGCGCCCCACCGGACTGATAATAACCGCTGCGGCCCCACAGGCGGCAGCTGATCACCTGATATTGCAGCCATCCATTGACAAGGAAATTGATCGAGGCATCCGGTGTTTCCACATACACCGCACCCAAGGTCCGTTTCCAGTATTCCCATACATTTTCAAGTTCCTGGTGTGCCGCATCGATCCCGCCAAACCGTCGAACAAGATCCCGGGCGGCATCAGCACTTTCGCCTGAACCAAACGTAAAAAGAACCTCTTGCTCCTGGGCATCCTCAATATCCAGCTTGACCTGCATAGCCACACACGGATCAATCCCGGCACCCACTTTTCCGGAAAGCTTTTCCCGGTGCATCACCAAAGGAGAAGCCATGGTCCCGTTTCTTCCGATAAATTCGCTGCGATCACCGCTGAAGAAGCGTACCGGCTCACTGACATCCAGGAAAACCGTCCTGCCAGGGAATTCCTTGTTATACGGATTCCTGGCAAAAAGAGCGCCGCTTTTAGGATCAATCTCGGTCACAAGATGCATGTGGTATTTATCCCGAACTGCCCCCATGACAAGCGCACAATAAGCCGTTGCGGAAATCCGCCTCCGATGCCCGGAAACATTCCGGATCTTGAGAATCGAAAACTTGATGCTGTCCTTCAAAGAAACAAAAACCGTCAATTCCGAAATAATCCCGTTTTCTGCATGTTCAAAAATACTGTAACCAAAGCCGTGGCGCGCAATATAACCGGTTTTACCCATGGCCGGCAGCGGTGTCGGAGACCAGAATTGACCGCTCTCCTCATCACGGATATAAAAGGCTTCACCTGACGCATCACTAACAGGATCATTCACCCATGGCGTCAAACGAAATTCATGAGCATTCTCGCTCCAGGTATAAGCACTACCGCTTTCCGAAACAACCGTGCCAAAATGACGGTTGGCCAGCACGTTGACCCACGGCGCTGGCGTAACCCGTGAACGCGATGTCGTGACAACATATTCCCGGCCGTCTCTGGTAAATCCACCGACACCATTAAAATTAACCAGATCAGACCGCTGCGCCGGCTCCTTTTTCTCCTCTTGCGGACCTTCTTCCCGGACAGGAACAAAAGGCAATGCCTGGGGCAGCGGCCGCATCATGTCCTTTATCTGCTCTGCCAGGGTACCCCCGCGATCAGAAACAATGATCCGTGCCACTGTTTGCATGAGGATGCGATCCTCTTCGGACATCTGGTCAGCGCGACGCAGAAAAATGCCGCCTTTCTGATGCACGGTCTTTTCAGCATTGGCCGCAATCAGGCTGTTGATCCTCGATCCCAGGCTATCACGATAAACAGAACTGTCTTCATTCCAGATCAAGAAATCAACCTTAAGACCTTTCATGCGCCAATAGGCATGGGCCTGCATCATTTGCACTACCAGGTCAATATTATCCTGATCCTCGATACGGACTAAAACAATCGGCACATCTCCGGATATGCTATACCCCCAAAGATCCGGCTGCCCCCGGTTGTTCTGCCTCAAGATAGCCGCGTTCGCACGCCAAGCCGGATTCGCATACACAATCGCACTCGCCAGACGGCCGTAAAGCTGGGCCGCTTCTTCCGTCGCATTGATCTGCTGCAAGGCAACCTGCCCGTGCGTCCAGGCCAGATTAAAAACACGGTCAGCGAGATTGCGGTCCCTGTATTTCTCCATGAGAGGCTGAGCCGCGGCACGATCCGCGCATATCCCCGTCACATAATCAATCACCGCTGATTCATCAGGATCCAGCTCAATCTGATTTCGGATCGCAACAATCGGATCCAGGACCGACCCTTCACTATCTGAAAGCCTGCCATGTTCTTCCATCGCAACGGGATTAATCACCGTACGCCTGCGTCCAAGGAATTTACCGCGATCCGTTTCATAAGAAGCCCCGGCGGGCGATCCTCCATGAACCGCCATCAAATGCAACATCCATGGGAATTTTTCCGCATCGGAACGGGGTCTGCGGTGGCAAAGAATCGCTTGATGCGATCTGATGATTTCAGTTTCCACAAACAGATTGCTGAAAGCCCGGTGGGCCTGATCGGCCGCAGGATCATTAAGAACCACTTCCGCATAACTCGTCAATTCAATGGTGCGCCTGTTACGCGAACGGTTGGTGACCGTTACACGGCGTAGTTCAATATCATCTTCCGGAGAAACCGCTATCTCGGTATGCGTACGGATGGCATGATCCCGCCGTTTGAATTCAACCCAGGCCTGGGAAAACAAAGCTTCATAATCCTTCGCCTTTTTCTGGGTCGGCTGATACGCCGCCGACCAGCACTCGCCGGACTCGATATCACGAAGATAAATAAATGTCCCGTCATTATCCAGCGACGCATCCTCACACCACCTTGTCACGGCAAAATCTTTCCAGCGGCTATAACCTCCGCCGGCATTTGTAACCATCACATGATAACGACCATTGGATAAAGGATGAACTTCCGGAACCGGCGTTTGAGGCGTCTTAAAGACCCTTAACAGGGTTTCCCTCTCCTGGGTATTGCGCAGCATCCCGGTCACTTCAAAGTCATAATGAATCGGTTCAACAGCAGGGATCCGCTCCTGAAGCAGCAGTTCAGCCGATTTGAACATCGGCTCCGACAGAAAACGCCTTTGCATGGGACGATCCAACAGCAGATAAGCCAACGACAACAAACTCATGCCCTGATGATGCGCCATATAGGACTTAACAATGGCACACGCCTTGTGCGGCGCAAGGCGTGCCGGCGTATAATCGACCGCCTCATAAAAACCATAGGCCCCGCGCACACCCTCCGTGGATAACCGCTCGAGATTTTCGCAAGCCTTCTCAGGTTCCACCATCAACGCCAGCATTGACGCATACGGTGCCACAACAAGATCCTCGGCAAGCCCTCGTTTAAAGCCCATATCAGGAACACCAAAGGAATGATACTGATAAACCATGTTCGCATCGATCTTGTTATAACCGGATTCTGAAATACCCCAGGGAATATTATTCTTGGCCGCATACCTGATCTGTCCGTTGACCGCAGACCTATAAGTCCTGTCCAACAAACTCCCGTCGTAAGTCGGCATCACCAGCAAAGGCATGAGATATTCGAACATCGACCCGCCCCAGGAAACAAGAACTGGATCACCTTCAGATTTGGCAATCAACCGGCCAAGCCTGAACCAATGATCCTGTGGCATCCTCCCCTGGGCAATGGCCACAAAACTGCACAGCCTGGCTTCCGATGCCAGAAGATCATAACAACCACGGTCTAATTTATGGTCCGTTACATTGTACCCGATCGAAAGAAGGTGGGACTTCTTGTCGTAAAGAAATTCATACTCAATCCCCGCCAGCTCATGACAGCGCTGTATAAGGGAATCAATGGCCTTGATCCTTTCCCTGGACCGTGCCACCGCCTCCTGAATAGCATCCCGCAATTTCAGGAACCAGGCCACGGCCCTTTGGACTTCCTCCCCGTCCGTATCCATGCCCCCCACGATGTCCTCGATCAGAGGAACCATATCTTTCTCAAGCCGGGCAACTTCTCCCAGCGAGGGGATCTCGTCCAGATGCCGTAAAGCCTCCTGAAGCCGGGTGAGTTGCCCTTGCCGGGCCTCCCCCTCCCCTTCCCACAATCCGGGTATTTCGGGCGGAAGAATGATCCACGGCGCCACATAAGCCATATCTTCGAGAAATTCATAACACTGTCGCTCGAAAGCACGTACCCATTTCTTAACGTCCTCATATTTCTTCAGGTCTGATTCCAGGAAAATCTTGGAAATATCCATCGACAGTTGCCGCAAGAGGGCATGGATTTCCGAAAGGCACACCGGAGCTATTCTGATTTTTTCCTGAAACTGTTCAATCTTGACAGAGACACCCTTAAAGACCTTACCCGCACCGCTCTTTTGCTCCTTCTCAAGCTCTACCATACTTTGATGCAATATGTTCAACGTATCCCCAAGGCCGTTAAATATTTCCGGAGAAACGACCTTTTGTCCGATCATCTCGATAAGTCCCGCACGTAAAACCAGCAAATGACCGGCCAGATTTCCGCTATCTACCGAAGAAATATACAAAGGCAACAAGGGCTTGAGTGTCTGTGTGTCATACCAATTATAAAAATGCCCCCGGAAGTTTTCCATGCGACTCAAGGTTTCAAATGTCTTTTCCGTCCGGTTAACCATCCGCCCCATCGACACATAACCAAAATCATAGGCCGACAAATTCGCCAAAAGCGACAAACCGATATTGGTGGGGGATGTTCTATGCGCCACCAGGCTGACCGGCTCTTCCTGAAAATTGTCCGGCGGAAGCCAATGGTCCTTTTCCGTTACAAAATTCTCAAAGAATTCCCACGTCCTGCGGGAAAGACCCCGAAGAAAAGCAATCTGCCCGGCGGAAAGAAGAACCTTGCGATCCGAAGCTATACGGCTGATCCCGTAAACCAAAAGAGGCGATAAAAACCACAACCCCAAAAGAATCAGGGCAAACCCGTTAAACCCCGGTGAAAGTATTAAAAAAGAGATCAACAACACCAGCGCAACACCGGATTCAACCGCCATACTCCGGCAGCACCCGAAAATGCTTTTTGATGAAGAAGCCTGCAACTCCAGGAAAGTTGTCCACTCCATCAAACGTTGGCGCGACACGGACATTCTCCACAACGTCCTCACTACCGCATCAAAGCAGGTGCAGGCCTCATAGAGCAAGAAAACAAGGGAAAAGAAAAAACGCACCACGTTCTTTCCCATGGAAGAAGCCGCCTTCCTTATATGAGACCGCAACGTCATCTCTGCGGGCTTGCGAATAACCTCCATCAACATCATCGGTACGAGATGAAATCCCAAAAGCACCAGCATCAGTGCCGACCACATCCAGCTGGGCTTAAAAAACAACCATCCCGCCAGAAAAAGAAACACTGTCGCTCCAGGCACAAGGCTGCGCCTTAGATTGTCCAGGATCTTCCATTGCGACAGGAAAGAAACCGGATTTCTCACCATCAACCCACCAGCCCCGCGGACAAAAGAGAACACCCAGGCGAGAATCTGCCAATCCCCGCGGATCCAGCGATGCCGGCGGCTTGCGTCCTTGAGGTATCCCGACGGAAATTCCTCGTAAAATTGGACATCCGTCACCAGACCCGAACGCGCATAACACCCCTCGAGCAAATCATGACTTAAGATGAGATTCTCCGGGAAACGGCCTTCCATGGACTTTTCAAAGGCATCGACATCATAAAGCCCTTTCCCAATAAAAGACCCTTCAAAAAACAGGTCCTGGTAAACATCGGATACAGCCCTGGTATACGGATCAATGCCGGAATCCCCTCCAAAAATCCTGACGAACAACGAAGGGTTTTCCCCGGGATAACTGGGCTCCACCCGGGGCTGAAGGATCCCGTAACCTGAAACAACCCGTTGTTTACGTTCATCATAAACAGGACGGTTCAACGGATGCGCCATAACACCCACCAGTTCCTGGGCGGCATCCCGGGACATCCTGGTATCGGCATCAAGGGTGATAACATATTTTACATCCGCAAGTGCCGTGTAATCACCTATGATCACCTGGAATTTGTCAGCGTTCTTTCCGCGCAAGATGGCATTCAGATCCGCAAGTTTTCCCCGCTTGCGCTCATGGCCCATCCAGACCTTTTCTCTTTCATTCCAACAACGAGGCCGATGGAAAAGCCAAAACAGGTGGTCTTTCTGCCGACGATATTTTTCATTAAGCCGCTCAATCCCTTCCTTAACTTGAGCCAGCAAGGCACCATCTTCAGGCATGGTCTCCTGCGGGGCATCGCAAAAATCCGTCAACAACGCAAACTCAACATTGGCATCCATATTGGCAAGATAGCGCACCTCCAACCCCTCCAGGAGCGCGCTTATCGTCCGGGCATTATTAAGCATGCACGGAACAACAGTTAACGTATGCAAATGCGCGGGAATCCCTTCAGAAAAGTCCATCCGCGGAAGATCCTGGGGAGACACAAGCATCGTCGAAAGCCAATTCACCAGGGAAACAGCTGTCTGGCTTGTCAGCAATAAAAGCGCCGACCCTATAAGAACAAGCCACGGTAAATTCAGACCCCAGGCTGACTGTGCCCAGAAAAGAATGGCGCCAGTAACAGCCAGCGTCATGAAAAAAAGAGAACAAAAATAAAAAACAAACGACCAGGCAGGCTTCTTGGCCTGAAGATACTGCCCCCAAGGAAGCCGCAAACCCAATGCATGACAAAAGGACGCCAGTCCTTTATCAATGAAATAATAGCCGATATGTGCGGTGCGATGTTCCGCCCCATTGACCGCCTTAGCCGCTTGAGCAATCAGGATCGCACGCTCGGCAATTTCTTCTTCCGCAATCCGGCTTCGCAACGCCAGATTCTCTACCACATGCCGGTACCGATCACGGGTCGCAAAAGACATCCGAAGATAATCATTCGACGGATCCCCGGAAAGAATCTTTTCAACAATACTCAATTCCTCGACAAAATCATGCCAGTCAGCCACCTCAACAAAACGCAGGCTTCCAATGGTATTGGCAATCGAAACCTGATCAGCCGCCTGTTTCTGGCCCGTTGCCCGAATGATCCGGTCAATGGTTTCTCCCTGTTCCGCAACCTTCTTTTCAAGCCAGGCAAACGGCAAATTCAAAGCCTGGTTTTGACCATACAAGCGCCGTGTGAATTCAGCAACAAAAGCATTGGATAACGGCAAAACACTCCTGGCCATCGCCGCGATCTCAACAATGACACCATCAGTATCCTTGGCCGAAACCTTCAGGATCCGCGTTGCCCAATAATCCGCCTTATCCCGTTCCCTTTGCGTCCTGATCAAGCGGGAGGAGATGCGCCTCAAATTCTCAATGAGCGCCAGCCTTAACATGATGGGGACCGCCCAGAGTTCACCCAATTTCAAATATGAAACAGTTTGATACGCCGCAATAAATTCAGTAAGTCCACGATTATCCAGCCGGCCATCACCATGGGAGACCAGTTCAAGGGCCAAATCATAAACACGCGGGCAACCGGCCACCGGGCCGCCCAGAAGATGTGGCAGTTCACGTATATAGCTTTCCGGAAGATATTTCTGCGTGAGTTTTATTTGCTCTTCGATGAGGTAATAATTATCCAGAAGCCATTCGCCCGCCGGCGATATCCTTCGTTTTGATTTCCCGGCTTCATTGAGTAATTCATGTGTTTCAAAAAGAACCCTTTCATTCTCTTTGAGTCGAAGCAAAAGCTTGTTCCGGCCCCGCTTATAACTGACCCGCTGCTTTTGCGCCAGCCTCTTGGCATGCCTGGAAAACTGCTCCACACTAAAAAGTTCAGCCCGAAACGGCTGCTCCTCGGGAACCTTGGCACCCCGCCATGCATCAACATGGGTTTTAAATATTAACATGGGAGCCTGAAGAAATTTTAAAGGCAAGGGGTACTCCTTTTGGAAGGTTCAAAACAAGCCAATAATCCGGGATTATTCCCGATTTCATTCCTGAACAAAAAAACACCGGACTCAATGGCCCGGCTTAAAAACAATGCACGCAACCTGTACTTTAATAATATATTTAGATTATAGCACACCCCTGTTTGAACCACCGCCTGTCCCGAAATCCATCGCACGTTTATCTGTGTGAATCATGTGCAAAGGCGATGAACGTAATGCCCGCGGTCACTGACAAAAGAATCCGTCAACCTAACGGATCAGCCAGCCAATCCTTGATCTTCTGCTCTATCTGACCCCGAATCACCCTGGTTTGAACCAACTTCTCCTCAAAGCTTCCTTCAAACCTCGACGGATCTGTAAAGCCCCAATGAAGCCTCCTGGCAATCCCGGGGAATACCGGGCAACGCTCCGCGCTGGTTTCATCACATACCGTGATCACATAATCATAAAGCTTGCCCTGTTTCAAAAGATCCATGACAGCCTGGGTTTTCTTGCCGTCAATATCAATGCCGATCTCCTTTAAAACCTCCATAACAACCAGATTCAACCTCCCGGGCTCAATGCCCGCACTTTCAACCTCAAACCTGTCCCCCGCAAGCCTGCGCAGAAGCTCTTCAGCCATCTGACTCCGGGCTGAATTATGAATACATACAAATAAAACTTTCTGTTTTGGCATAATCACCCACCCTTCTTAGCAACACCGTTTAAGAAACCACACATTCCTCTCCAACTTCCGGGCCACATTGACCAAGCCGATCATCACTGGAACCTCAATGAGCGGTCCGATAACCGCAGCAAAAGCCACCCCCGAATTGATCCCGAAAACAGCAATCGCAACTGCTATGGCAAGCTCGAAATTATTACTCGCCGCCGTGAACGAGAGCGTAACCGTCTTGCTGTGGTCAGCCCCGGCCTTGCGGCTCATGAAAAATGAAATGAAAAACATGAGCATAAAATAAAACAGCAAAGGTATCGCAATACGGACAACATCCAGCGGAATCCTTACGATGTATTCGCCCTTAAGCGAGAACATAACAAATATGGTAAAAAGTAACGCAACAAGTGTCATCGGGCTGATACGAGGAATAAAAACATTCTCATACCATTCCTTCCCCTTTAACCGCAGTAAAACAAACCTCGATATCATTCCCGCCAAAAACGGAATACCAAGATAAATAAACACGCTCTTGGCAATCTGCATGACTGTCACATTAACCACAGCCCCTTTAAGGCCGAACCATCCGGGCAGGATAGTGATAAACACCCACGCATAAACAGAAAAGAAAAGCACCTGGAAAACGGCATTGAATGCCACAAGCCCTGCGCAATATTCTGTATTACCGTCGGCAAGATCGTTCCAGACGATCACCATCGCAATGCAGCGCGCCAGACCGATCATGATAAGGCCAACCATATACTCAGGATACCCGCGCAAGAAAACAACCGCCAAGGCAAACATCAGTATCGGCCCGATGATCCAGTTCTGAACAAGTGACAGGGCAAGAATCTTGAAATCCTTGAACACATCGTGCAATTCTTCATATTTGACTTTTGCCAACGGCGGATACATCATCAGAATCAGCCCTGCCGCAATCGGGATATTTGTTGTGCCTGAGGTGAAATGATTCCAAAATCCTTCCATCCCCGGAAGAACGAACCCGCCCCCCACACCGGCGGCCATCGCCATAAATATCCAGAGTGTTACGTAACGATCAAGGAATGGCAATTCTTTTTTTGAACTTTTTGTCATAACAACGCCTCAATTACCACCAAGTAAATGTATCCTTATATAATAAACACCGACGAGAATACAAATAATACCCGTCATATACCTGATATAAAACTCCAGCTTTGTCAGCATATGAAACCATTGATTTAAAGACTTCACACCTAACGCCATCGCCACAACAAAAAACAAAACAGGAAGTCCGGTGCCCAAACCGTAAAACAACGGTAACAACGCCCCTCCCTGGCTCTTGAATGCTAACGGTATCAGGCTGCCGAAGAATAACGCCGCAGAAACAGGACAAAACGACAAAGCAAATAATGCCCCCAATCCCAAAGCACCCCAGACCCCGGCATCGGCCAGACGATGTTCTCGCGCACAGGAAAGACTTATCCCTGGCATAACGAATCTAACAATATCCAGCAAAAGAATACCCACCACAACCAACACCGGACCCAGAATCTTGTTCATATTCCCCTGCAAAAAATATGCCGCGGCCGGAATGCTCAAAACCGATTTGATCATAAGAACCCCAAGAATGGCATACACCAGCATCCGGCCCAACGTATACGCAAACCCGGCCAGCAAAACCGCATTCACATGAAGAACTTTCTTGGACAAGAAAGAAATCGCCGCAACATTCGTAGCCAAAGAACACGGGCTGATGGAAGTCAATACACCCAGCCACAATGCCGATCCAGCCGCCAACAAGAATTCAGGCATCACAGTTCTCCCAGAAAAAGCTTTATCTCATCACGGACGTAAGCATGATACTTTTTTTGATCCTTAAGAAGATCCCAGACTTTATCCAGATTCTTGTAGCGAACCTGCTTGCCATTTTTAACCAGCGAAATGACCACTGACTTCGTGTAAAGCTGGTAATCATTAACAAAATGATCATTGCCTGACCGCTCAACATTTACCCGCGTGAAAACAAGCCTGCCGGTCTTTATATCGCTGGCAAAGTTTTGTTCAACAGCCTCTTTGGCAAACTGCTCCAGTTTGTAGCACGAAGGACATCTCGCATTGCCATGAAAGTAATAAACCACCGCCCGTGATGCCAAAGATGTCGGAGGCTGTGCGGCTTGAACCATCCCGGCCACTTCAGGCACCTTCAACGATTGATACGACGCTCTTGCCTGCATTGCCACAACAACGGCAATAAGAATCAATACAACAAGTATCCCTGCCAGGCCTTTGTTCATCTTATAGTCCCATCCTGGCAATAACAGCCTCAATGACTTGATCATTAACCATTGTTTTTCCCTTTTCAAACCCCAGGTCTTTCAGGTTCACACTCGACACCTCAAGGCCCATCTGTTCAAAGATTTTCTTGCCGCACGCCACCGGACATCCGTCGATCACCAACCGGACCTCGGCGGCTCGGGCAGATTCAATCATCCCTGGAATATGCGCACCCAATCCCGCCAAACAATACATCTTTCCCTTACCGTCATTTTGCAACCGGCGCGCCAACCGGTCTGTAAGCTCACCGACATCCGAACCACCTGAACAAGAAAAGTTTAATGTCTTAACCTGGCCACAGGAACACTGACTAGCCATATGCCACCCTCCATTTAGAGTATCAATTTCTTAATTTCATCTACGGATAACACCTTCCCGGATGACTTGACGTCTCCATCCACAACAAACGCCGGAGTTGTCATGACGTTATAATTCATGATCTGGACGATATCCTCAACCTTGAGCACTTCTGCCTGAATTCCCGACTCGCTGACCGCTTTTTCAGCATTGGCCATCAATTGTTTGCACTTGGCACATCCCATCCCTAAAATCTCGATTTTCATCTTCCCTCTCCGTTAACGTAAAACAAAATTAAACAAATAGCCGGTGAGAATAATACCGGTTCCGACAACCGAAGCAAAAATTACCAGAAGCTTTAACTTCATCACGCGCCGCAAGATCAAAAACTCCGGCAGGGAAAGCCCGGTAACGGCCATCATAAACGCCAAAGCCGTACCCAACGCCACACCTTTCTCCGTTAATGCACTCACCAGGGGAATAACCCCGGCGGCATTAGAATATAGCGGAATGCCGACCAGTGTTGCCAGCGGTACCGCCAGAAGATTGTCGCGGCCTGCAAGCTTGGCCAGGAAATCTGCCGGGACATAACCGTGAATCCAGGCGCCCAGCCCTACACCGATAACGACATAGATCCATATCTTTCGCAGGATATCCCACGTATAACCTTTGGCAAAATCCATCCTGTCTTGAACCGACATCCTGTCAGCTGCAATCGCGCCACCAGATCTGCTGTGATCAAATCTCTCGACCAAATCCTCTACCTTTAAATGACCGATCACGATGCCCGCAATGATGGCAACGACCAGTCCGCTTCCGATATACAAAAGCGCGATCTTCCATCCAAACAAACCCCAGAGCATCACCAGGGCAACCTCGTTGATCATGGGCGATGCCACCAGGAATGAAAACGTAACGCCCAGCGGAACCCCCGCCTCGACAAAGCCCAGAAAAAGCGGCACGGCACTGCAGGAACAAAACGGCGTTACAATGCCGAGCAAGGATGCCAAAACATTACCTGTATAAGTCTTTTTCCCGCTTAGAATGGCCCGCGTCTTCTCGGCAGAAAAGAATGTCCTGATGATGGAAACAATGAAAATGATAACCGTCAGCAAAAGAAAGATCTTGATCGTGTCATACAAGAAAAAATCCACCGCTTCGGAGAAAATCACCCCATGCGGCATCTTTAAAATTTCATATACAAACCAGTCAATAACAGGTTTTATCATAGCCTACCTCTTCCCTTTTACCTGGCAGCAGCCGCCTTCGATGCGGATAGCCTTGATATTCACAAGCCCGTCAGCAATTTTCTGATGCGCGCGAGAGAGAATCCGCGTAAAAGTTGAACGGGATACGTTCATCAGTGCCGACGCGGGGGCATGCAACATCCCTTCAAGGTCTGCCAGCCGAATAGCTTCAAACTCATCAAGGGTCAAGACAACGCCCTCCAGCACCCCTGGTTTCTTGCACTTCGGGCGAAAACACCTTTCCCCCGGCAAACATTTAACCCATCTTGTTTTCTGCGGCCTCACACTGGCCTCCTTGTCTTTTTATGCACCATGGTGCATAATATATCACGCCCGATTACCATTGTCAAACGTGAAAATATAACAATAGACGGTTGAATACGCATCATGCCTGAATCAATAAAAAACCCCGGGAAGGAAACCCTCCCCGGGGACTTTCAGACATCATCAAGATATTTCTTGAAACCTAATCACCGTTTGTGCCTAACAACGGATAGATCAGAACTTATAACACACATGGGTTTCAATCTTCTGGTAATCCCTGTTGCTGACATGATCAAAGCTCACGTCAAAAAGACGCACATTCAAACTCAAACTCTTGGTCAAATTATAACCCGCCTGAAACTCATACTCCTTGATGCCATCACCCGTCACGGCATTCATGTCCTGGCTATAGAGCCCCATGGCCACATGTGTCCAGAACTTGCCGATCGTATACTTAAGTTTTCCGTAATAAACCTCTGAACCCGTAAGTGTATTGAACGAATACCCCGCGGTCTGATCCAACGGCAAGAAATAATCCGCCAGCCAGGTTGGCCGATTAAACGCAGTCCCATCATCAAACTTCGCAAAACCGACCAACGCATCAACCGGACCAACTTTGACATACGGCGCAATGGCATAAGCGCTGGCATTTGTTGTCGTAGTCTGCCTGGAGTCGACATAATAATAGTAGACGTTGCTGCCATACGTGATGTCCCCGGCTTTCAACTGAAGATCAGTATCCATGCCGTAAACATTCGCATATCCCTGCTGACCCATCACATACGGATTAAACGTGATCATACCCATTACCTTATACTTGCCATCGACAAAAAGCATATAAGGTTCGGATTTTCTGCCAAATACTGCTTCATTGTCAAGATCCTGCGCGTCATTATTACGACCAAAATCCTCGCCATCATCATAATCAATCTCGGCGAAACGGCGCATGACACCGAAGTTGATGCCCAGATCTTTGACCTCGTTAAACGAAAAATAAGCACCTTCACTCTGGTTATCATCGATATGACTGATCTTCTTGTGATCAAAACGGCCGACCGTCGCACTGGATTTCTCCAGCAGCCCGTAAGACAAATACAGTTCCGGCAGGGTCACTTCTTTCTCAATATCCACATTAAACGGATCAACAAACGGATCCTTGGAATGATTGTAAGTATCACCATGGGCAAAGATCCCAACGCCAAGAATAAAACGATTCCATTCCGCTGTTTTATATTTCAAATCAAGGTAAGTCGTGCTCCATCCGTAATTGTTGGCTACATCCTTGTCCACATACTCAAAATAATTCCCGATCGATCCGGAAATCTTGCCGCCCTTGAAAGCATTCTCTAAAGTATCCACCCCTTCTGCAAAAACCGGACTTGCCATGGCCGCCGTCATTAAAAGTCCCGTCGCTGACAAACCAATGATTGTCCATATCCTCTGTTTTTTCCTTCCCATTTCATTTCTCCTTTACAATAGAGCCAGTCCAATATTATCCGATCTATTTTGCATCGCCTTGCAGATCCCGGAAAACCATCTTCAAACATCGAATTTGACTGAAAATATTTTACCCCCGTCCCCACTACAAACCTATTCATTATTCAAGAAATTAAAACGAGAAATCTTCTTAAACGTTACCGCTTCACGCCTCAGTCCTTTTTCGCTGCATTAACCTGCCAACCCACTTTTCCAGCTCAACCAGCACATACAAAACGACGCCAACCGCAACGATCCTTATCATGGCTTCTAATGAAATCGGAGCTGTGTGAAAAATCTTGTTCATGAAAGGCGCATAAATGAACAATAACTGCAATATGATCATGGTCGAAACACCGGCAAAAAGCCAGCCGTTCGAAAAAAACTCAGGGCCGAACACCGTCCTGGTCAAAGACCGGCAATTGAACAAATAAACAAGTTCACCAAAAACAAGCACGGTTACCGCCGCTGTTCGTGCCTGAGCGATAGAGGCCCCCGTGGCTGTTTCATAAAAGAACATCCAAAACAGACCAACCGCCAGGAAAATACCGACCCATAAGGTCCTTAAGACAAGTGCTCTTGTCATAATAGGCGTTTGCGGATCGATGGGCATGCGCTGCATCACATCCTTCTCTTTGACCTCGAAAGCCAGCATCATCCCAAGGCAGGTTGCCGTGGTCATATTGATCCATAGCAAATGAACCGGCAGCAGCGGCAACGTCATCCCTGTGAAAATTGCCATAATAATCGCCAGCGCCTCCCCCAGATTTGTAGGAATCGTCCATATAAAGAATTTACGAATATTATCAAAAACACCCCGTCCTTCTTCAATCGCCGCTTCAATCGACGCAAAATTATCATCTGTCAGGATCATATCCGCCGCTTCCTTGGCGATCTCGGTGCCATTCCTCCCCATGGCAACTCCTATATTGGCCTGTTTGAGTGCCGGCGCATCATTAACACCATCACCTGTCATGGCCACAACATAGCCGCGCGACTGTAGCGCCTTGACAAGACGCAATTTCTGTTCCGGCGTAACACGCGCAAAAACACTCGTATCCTCCGCCACCTGCGGCCACTGGTCGTCAGGCACCAGGGCCAAATCCTTGCCACTCATGGACAATAAAGCCTGCTCTTGTCTGTCAAGATGCGCCCGGATGCCCAGCTGCCTGGCAATGGCCGCTGCCGTCAGAACATGATCTCCCGTTATCATTTTAACGCGAATACCGGCCCTGTGACATGCCTGCACCGCCCGAATGGCTTCCTGACGCGGGGGATCGATCATGCACTGCAACCCTAAGAAAGTAAAACCTGTCTTAATATCATCATGCCCCATGGTCACCCTGTGACTCTCTGTATCAAGCCGTGCAAACGCCAGTACCCTCAAACCATTGGCCGCCGCTGTTTCAACCTCCCTGATAATACGCTCCGGGTCAATGCCACGACGACCGCCCGCAACATCCTTCTCATGCGTGCATCGGGACAATACCTGCTCCACAGCCCCCTTAAGATAGATCACCCTGGCACCCTCGCCCAGATCATGCAGTGTTGCCATGTACTGATATTCGGATTCAAACGGGATGGAATCAATCCTGGTAAAATACGGCAGCTTTTCTGCAAAATTCCTGTCGGCCTTCCTGGCGGCCACGAGCAATGCCCCTTCCGTCGGGTCACCTTCAATGCTGGATACATTATCAACTTGTACGATGCGACTGTCATTACACAACGCACCTGCTGTCAAAACCTCCCGCAGTGCCGGAATTTCCACAGCGTCCCCGGTGTTACCCCCTCTCTTATGAAAAGACCCTTCCGTCTCATAACCCACCCCGGTCACATCATAAACGTCACCGCCAGCATAAATCTGCTGCACGGTCATCTTGTTTTCCGTCAATGTGCCGGTCTTATCCGAGCAAACAATCTGCGTACTGCCCAGGGTTTCAACGGCAGGCAACTTGCGAATAATGGCCCTGCGTTTGGCCATCCTCGCCACACCAATCGACAAAACAATTGTAACGGCTGCAGGCAATCCTTCAGGAATAGCCGCAACAGCCAGCGCCACCGCTGTCATGAACATCTCCACCATACCCCGACCCTGCAACAGGCCAATAACAAACGTCACCGCCGATAAAACAAGGATAACAATCAGCAAATAATGACTGAAATGCGCTATCTTGCGTGTCAGGGGTGTTTCAATATTCTCCGCCGCTGATATCATCTCGGATATCTTCCCTATCTCTGTACGGTCTCCGGTTGCCATAACAACCGCACGGCCTTGCCCGTAAGTCACCAGTGTTGAGGCATAAACCATATTCAACCGGTCAGCCAAAACAACATCAGCATCTAAAATCCGCTCACTCTTATCTGCCGCAACAGATTCACCCGTTAACGCCGACTCATTGATCTTAAGATCCCTTGCCAAGACAAGCCGCATATCCGCGGCAACCTTATCGCCGGACGAAAGCATAACAATATCACCGGGAACAAGCTCCTTGGAACTCACGGATGACTTCATCCCTTCTCTAATAACCGTTACAGATGCGATCATTGACTTACCGAGCGCATCAAGGGCTTTGATCGCTTTGGATTCTTGCAAAAACCCGACAATAGCATTAACAAGAACAACCCCGAAAATAACCGTGGAATCAACCCACTCATGTAAAAACCCGGTAACCCCGGCAGCAATAAGAAGAATATAGACAAGCGGTTGATTAAACTGCATCAGGAACCGAACCCACATCGGGGTCGCACGCTTGGGCGTTATAACGTTAAATCCGTACTGTTTTTGCCTTTGCAATACTTCATCAGAATCAAGCCCTTTATCGGCATCTGACTTGAAATGCTGGCACACCTGGGCGCTACTTAGCGCGTGCCATGGCAATGAAATGTTATTTTCTGTATTCATGAATCCCTCCTGAAATAAAGATACCGCCACTGGTTTTTCTACACCAGATGGCGGCCCGACCATCATAAACCCTCTGAAGAAACTCTTCAGACCCGTCATATCTTAACAAATAATAACGCAACAACAAGAAAATCCGGCATTCCGGTCAATGTAATTTTATAACTATTTTGCCATTACCGCCGCATCCACACAATAAGACCACCGGCAACAATCACCAGTGGCATCAGAAAAAGAAGAACCGCAACCTGCCGCCGCTGCTTACTGGTCAGGTCCAGGCGCTCGACTTTAATCTCTTTACGATCAACCATAACCTTGTCTTCCGACTCGAGAAGCCAATTGATCACGTTAAGCCCCATCCTGGCGTTGCTATACTGATCGATGTAAATATTCGTCAGGAAATCGGCATCGGTAAATACAATGATCCGCGTACCCGAGAGCATCTCCGCCTTCTTTTCTTCATAAATCACAAAGGCTAACGGAACAGGCCCCATCGTGTCTAATCGCGGGTCAAAAGCCACCTTTAATGTCCTGTCAGTTTCAGCCCAGCTCTTCTCCCCTGGCGCTGTCATGACGATGTAGGCGAGTTTAATCGATGGCCGCCGATACTTTAAGACTGTGATCGATCGCGGACGAACATAAAAGGTATAATCTAATCCTTCTGTAATGGCTTTATGCGCTGCGTAATTTCGGGTAGCCGGGCTGCCAACATCACTTCCCGCGTGATTGACAAGATCCACAACAACATCTTCCTCAACATTCACGCCCCACTGGTTAAGAATACTGTTCAATGAAGGATTCTTGTGAACCTGGTCTTGCGAAAGCGGATGATCCGGCGTGGTTACCACCACGTTCTCGATCAAGAACAAGGCATCGCCGCCCTTCTTTAAATACTCCCCGATCGCCGCCTCCTCTTTCACGGTAAGCGCATCATGCGGACCAGCCACAACAAGCACATCACAATCCTGAGGAACCTGATCCTCCATGCCAAGCATGACTTCCCGAGAAGAAATATTATTGGCTTCCAGCGACTTGGCCAGGGTGGTCAAACCACTTTCACCCTTATCCGTGAGTGAATATTCCCCATGCCCGGTCAGAAAACAGGCGTGCCGCTCGTTGCGCGTCACACGCACAATGGCATTGGTTAATTGTTCTTCCGATAAAGGCTCCTGCGTAAAGTCCACATCCCGCCGTTCCTTTCCGGAACGAACAACAACCTTATTCTCCTTACTATTAATCACATTGCCAAATTGAGCGGCATAACCGATCTTCTCAACGGGATCAATGATCTCGAACTTGATCCGGCCGCTGGAAACCCTGGCGTATTCATTAAACAAATCCTGCAGATATGTCGGCGGGATACCAACATAAAGAGCTGAGAATTGTACTTCCTGCCCAAGACCCTTGATTAATTCAATTGTATTCGATGTCAAGGTGTGTTGCTTGGACTGTGTTACATCCCAACGATATGATGATCGGGCGGCTAGATAGTTGATTCCTGCAAATACAATCAGTGAAAAAACAATAAACAAGAAAATGACACCCGCTTTTTTCCAGCGCAACAATGTCAACCCTCGCCCAGATGTTCGACTTTGACGGACCAGGCAAAATGTGATAACCACAACGCCCCACAAACAAAAACCGGCCGCCCAAAAACCCAAATGCTGTTCAATATATATAGATGCCGCGCCCCAGACAGCGGCCAGGACACCAGATCCGAACAAAATAGCTGAATTTCTATTTTTCATTTAACGCCACAACCTGTTTTCTATGCTGATTCGGGTTAAAGCCAGGCACACCAGTATACCGCTGAAGTAATACACAACATCCCCGGCAGTAATAAGCCCTGAAGAAAAGTTCTCCAAATGCGTCCAGGTGCTCATGGCGCGTACGATGGCCTCGGCCGGACCACTGAAATATGTCATGAAGCTGATCGAAAAATAGATCAGAAAGAGAATCGCATACGACGTGATCGCGGCAACGATCTGATTACTCGACCAGGAGGATGTCATCATACCCACTGACAGAAAGAACGCCCCTTCCAGCCAGATTCCTGCATAGCCTGTTAATATTGTCATCCGGTCGGGATGCCCAAAGTATTCAAGAATGCCGTCATAAACAAAAGTCATACCGATAATAATCGAAAAGAAAGCCAGAACCCCCAAGTATTTTCCCAAAACAATGGCGGTGTTGCTCAAAGGAGATGTCATCAGAAGTTCCATTGTACCCGTCGATTTCTCCCCCGCGAATATCCTCATCGTCAAAATCGGCACCAGGAAAATGAACATGAATTCCATCACTTGAAAAACGCTCTTTAACGAAGCTTCCCGATCCTGGTCAATGATCATATAAAAGAAAACATTGAAGATCGCGACCGTGAGGATCAGGATGATATAAGCCATGGGTGACTTGAAATACGATGACAATTCTTTCCTGGCGATGGATAATACTTTACTCACCGTGGACCTCGTGCATTTGATGATGACAACGAATGAAAACATCTTCCAGCGTCGATCCGCCCGCGCGCGCAGAACCAGGCGCACTTAACAAAACCTCCAGAAAATCATCAACAATGATCTTGCCGGCCCGAATGATCAATACCCGCTGAGCAATCTGTTCGATTTCCGAAAGAATATGCGTGCTGAGCAGAACAGTTCGCTCATGCCTCAAATTCTTGATGAGATCACGCACCTGAAGGATCTGGATCGGATCAAGACCGCTGGTGGGCTCATCCAGAATAAGAATCCTGGGCTCGTGAATGATCGCTTGCGCGATCCCGACCCTTTGCTTATATCCTTTCGACAACGTGGCAATGGTCTTGCCCTGCACCTTCACAAGCTGACATTCTTCTAACACCTTGTCCAGCCGATGCCGCTGCTGCTTGAGCGGAACATCTTTAATTTCCGCCGCAAACTTCAAATAATCTTTAACGGTCATATTGGTATACAAAGGTGGCGTTTCAGGCAGATAGCCGATTTTCCTGCGGATAGAAAGAGAATTCCCGGACATCTTTTCTCCATCAATCACGACCGTACCGGATGAAGCCGGAAAATATGAAGTCAATACCCGCATCAACGTGGTTTTGCCCGCTCCATTTTGGCCCAGAAAACCAACGATCTCTCCCTGATGAATCTCGAAAGAGACATCCTGCACAGCTGGAAAATCACCAAAGTATTTTGTAACATGCCGGGTTACGATCATGATGCTTTGAGCTCTCCTGAATTCTATCTAAATATACGTACGGTGGCGTTCTTAAATTGTGATAATTCTAACACTAACCGCTCAAGCACAATTATTTTCTTTTACAAACAATTCACTCTGATTTGCCATTACTCCTCACAAGAGAAAACATTCCAACAGGGTTTTATGACCCCTCTATCAACTCAACAAGCTTAGGATACACCACCGCCGTTTTCTGATACGGTTGCTCTGGATCGATCATGTCATGAAAGGCACAGAGCGCTTTATCAAATTTATAGCGGATTATTTTAAGATAACCCTGCCGCCGCCAGTCATTAATAACGTTATCGAGATTATTCTCATCAACCGCATCATCCAAACCGCTGGTTATAACAACGATAGCCTTGGCTTTTGGCGCAACCCTCCGGGCTTCTTTCATCACTAACCAGCCCAGATTCATGATTTGACCAACTCCCCGTGTTGAAAACCCATAATAAGAGGATGTTGGTCCTGTAAGTGCTGTCTTTGCCTTCTTGTCCCACCACACAAATTTGTTGGGTATGATCGACAGAAAAATAATGAAAGGTTTAAAAAAGTATGTTGGCAGTCCTTTCCACCCCCAGAATGGCGCGATAATGATCGCTTTATCCACATCACTTCTATTTTGCGCAACCCAACCGGCCATATTGGCCCCCATGGAAAAACCTGCGACCGTAACATGCTGACCCAATCCCCGGGCGATGTCCACGGCATCATTACATGCTTTGATCAATTCCAAAGCTGTAAGCTTGGATAAATCTTTCGTCATTCGGTCTTTAAAGCCATGATGGGCAACCCGGGGGATCAAAACGTTATAGCCCCGGTTATAAAAGATCCTGCCCAGTGCTTCAAATTGTCTGGGGCTGTTGGTGTTCCCATGGAAGAACACAATGACCTTGTCCGTTGGCTGCCCGCGCAGCAGAAAAATAGTACGTCCATCCGGGGAAACATCTTCTCCATCGAGCTTGCATAACTCATTGATCCGTTTGATGCTTTCATGATAACTGGAAGACGCCGAGGCTTTCGTAACTAAATGGTGAGCATGCATCAATGTTGCAAAATAGATTCCGATCTTTTTAATCAATGGCATCACGGCCCCCTATCAAGGCATAACTTCCAGAACAGCGCGATCGAACATCCGCGCCGTTTCATCGACGCTTGCTTTTTTTAATAGTTCCTCCGCGAACGCGCCAGCCTTGACTGAATCGATGCTCATAATCCACTGCTGGACTCTGGATAAATATCGGGCATCCAGGCTAAACTTGCGAATGCCAATACCGATCAGAAAGGGAATATACCTCATATCATGCGCCATATCTCCACACACAGAAATATCCCGCTGATGATGCCTGGCGGCATCGGCCACGCGTTTCATGGCACGCAGGACGGCCGGATGATGTGCAACATAAAACTCCGCAACTTTTTCATTAGTACGGTCTACGGCGAGCAAATACTGAATCAGGTCATTGGTGCCGATAGAAAAGAAGTCCGCCTGAGACGCCAACTCATCAACAACCTCCAACACGGAAGGCACCTCGATCATGGCGCCAATCCTGGGCCGATCCTGATGGGGACGCTTCTCTCTTTTCAACATGCGCGCACACTCCCTGACGATATCCCGTGCAACCACAAACTCATCGGTCGATGAGATCATCGGGAACATGATGCGTACGTCAACGTCAAAACTGGCCCGCAGGATCGCACGCACCTGATGAATAAAAACATCACGATTCTTCAGCGAAAACCTGATCGAACGCAAGCCCAGAAAAGGATTTGCCTCCTTGGTATTGTCATAATAAGAAAGCATCTTGTCGCCACCCACATCAAGGGTTCGAAAGGTAATCTCACGCCCCTTCATGCTCTCGACCAGCCGCCGGTAAATATCATACTGTTCATCTTCTGAAGGAAAATCCCCGCGCAGCAGAAAAGGAAATTCACTGCGATAAAGCCCAACCCCCTCTGCCTTGAAAGCCTTGGCCACAGCAAGATCAGCCAAAAGATTGATGTTCGCCAGCAGAACGACCCTGACACCATCCCTGCTGCGCGTCACCTCTAAAGTCTTCTTCTGAATACGCTCGATATTCTCGCGCGCCTCTTTCTTCTTCTGAAAGCCACGCATTACCGCCGAAAGAGGATCGATAAAAACATGTCCCACAGAACCATCAATCAAAATGCGTGTCCCATTCTTTACGGTCAAAAGCCTTGGTTCATCAACAATCACCAGCGGTATATTGAGCGATCGCGCCAGGACCGCCACGTGGGAGGTGACGCCTCCTGACAAAAGCACTATACCCGCTACTTTCTGCAAGCTAAACTTCATGACATCTGATGACATAAGTTCACGTGCAATAACTACCTTTGAAGCATACTGATTATGGCTGTCAGTTTGTCCGAACATGTTCGTCAATATCCGGCGACCAACGTCAATGACATCGTATCGTTTTTCCCGCACATATTCATTCGCCATCCGGTCAAACCGTGCCACATACTCCTGAACCACGGCGCGGACAGCATCCTGCGGAAGCACTCCCTGGCCAATCATCTTTTCCATCGCATCCAACAAGGCCCTGTCCTTGAGCATCATGATCTGAGCAGAGAAAATAAGGGCAACGACATCAAGAAGCTTCTCCTCGACCGCCTTTTGCAGCTCATACAGCTCTTTTTCCGTCAAGGCAACCGCCCGGCGAAAATCATCCAGTGTCAGGCGCCTGCCCCTTTCCGACATCTTGAAATCCCCCAGCGAAAGAGGTGCAAAAACAATGGAATCACCCAAAGAGAACCCATCCGCCCCCACCCGGCCTTTAACAAACTTAAGCCTGGTTGGCTTGGTCTCCATAACAACACTTATCTGGGGATGATCAAAAGAAAACAGTAGCTTGGCCATCTCGATGGTACTCACCAATTGTGAGGTAATGGCACGGAAGACGCCAACGTCATCCTTTGAGAAGTAATCCTGTTTTACACTCTGCAGCGTCATCACCCCAATCCGGTTGTGTCCACGCAAGATCGGGATCGCCCAAAACGAGCAATACTTTTCCCCCCCACTGCCAGCAACAGAACGAAAAGCAGGGTGCCGCGCAATGTTCCCTTCACAAACAGCACGCAGCTCCTTGAAAGCAATCCCTGTAAGCCCTTCACCAGGCTTAAATCTAACCTTACCAATAGCGTCAACCCTAAGCCCTTTTGTCGCCTTGAGCGTCAACATCCCGGTGTCCTCATCAAAAAGATAAACCGAGCACACATCCGCTTTCATATGCAACGCAATCTTTTCGACAATATTCTGAAGAAGTACACCCAGGTTCGCCGCATCCGTGAAAAGGGCGGTTAGTTCACTGATATCTCTAATAAGTTTAGAGTTGTCAGGCTTCATTTGCCCACTCCTATCCCCAAAAACCCCGGCAC
>JAZDPD010000149.1:0-2113 GCA_043798045.1 Candidatus Omnitrophota bacterium
TTCACATCATTCAGATGATAAAAAACTGATATAATCAAATTCGCCTTCTGACTGTGGTCTCACAATTATCTGAATGCTACTGGAACATCGTGAGTAAGCAAATTGTTCAAACAACTTTTAAATATCATAAAGATCATAAAACCAAAACACATTCTGAAGGCTATTAGATCATCTGATCACGCAATCTCTGCATTTAAGTACCATTACCGACGTGTCACTGATAGAGAATTTGCCGATTTTTTCGCCAAGCAATGGGGGTGTTCTAATGACGATATCGATCAAGCCTATAAGGGATTGTCCAACAATGCGCCATGCTGGAAGGAAATCAGAGAGAACCTCAGCATCTACCCGGGACAATATGGTTTGCAGATGACGATGGAGTTGCCTTCCCTCTATCTGATCGTCAGGCTGACGCAACCTGTCATAGTTGTTGAAACAGGAGTTTCTTCAGGTGCATCGTCTGCGTACATTTTATGCGCTTTACACGATAACAAAAAAGGCAGGCTCTATTCCATAGACCTGCCTCCGGACAATCTTCCAGCAGGCAAATCGAGTGGATGGGTCGTTCCTCAATACCTTAGAAGCAGATGGTCATTGCACATAGGCGATTCAAAAGAACTTTTAGAGCCGTCATTAAATACAATCGGGAAGATCGATTGCTTTATTCATGACAGCCTTCACACGTATGAGCACATGATGTTTGAATTCAGAACGGCATGGCAACATCTTATCGCTGGAGGACTTTTCCTTTCCCATGACGTCGGTGCCAATGATGCATTTATGCATTTTATGAAAGAAAAAGGCGTTTCCTGGACAGATTTTCGTGTCTTCCATGTTTTGGGTGGTTTTATAAAGACAAAACCATAAACATCGTAAGACCGAAACATTTCATTTTCTTAAGAGATCAATGCCTCCAAAAACTAATGTCACCATGCTGATCGCGGGATTGGGTTTGTCGGGAACACCTCGCGTCATGATGGACATCATCGAGAATATAAAGCATGATCGCTTCGAAATCAGCGTTGCCTACAAACCTGAGTTTTCCGGTTTCGAGGGTGAGCTGCTGGCGCCTCTGAAGAACTTAGGAATAAAAACCATTCCACTCCGGGGTGAAAACCTTTTCAGTATCAAGGGCATCATAGATCTTTATAAACATCTAAAAAATAATTCCATACAGATCATCCATTGCTGGGATGCACTGGGCATTGCCGCAAGAATCCTGAAACTGATAACCGGATGTCGGGTTATCGAGAGTTTAGGAAATCCCGTCACATCAAAAGGGTCATTCCTTTACTATTGGGTAAATAAAATCAGTTCTGCTTTCTTGGATGGCTTGATTTTCGCTTCTGAAGGAGTTGAAAAAAGCTTCAGGCAAGCCAGTACCTTGATTTTTGGAAATAAATTAAAGACAAAAGTTATTCCTAACTGCATAAACTCCGAAAAAATAAGAAAAATGCTCTTTGACTTGGACAGAATCAGATCGCGATGGCAGGTCGATGACAGAGACATTATCCTGACCAATGCAGGCGTGTTCAATGAACAGAAAGCGCAGCGTCACCTGCTTCAGGCGATGGAGATTATCTTGAAAGAGTTTCCTAATGCAAAGTTGATGCTTGTTGGATGGGGACCCAGGGAACAGGAATTATGGAATGCTGTAAAGGGGATGAGAATTCAATCTCACGTGATTTTCACAGGCAAACTTTCCCATGAAGAAGTTTTTGAAGTGTTGGCAATTACCGATATTTTTGTTTTATCCTCTTTGTGGGAAGGTTTCGGCCTTGTCATTGGTGAAGCAATGGCGATGGGGAAGCCCGTTGTAGCCACCAGAACAGATGGGGGTGAGCTGTTGATCATAGATAATGAGACCGGTATGCTTGTGCTGCCGGGTGATTACCGGTCAATAGCAAGTGCAGTCATCGAACTGCTTAAAAATCCAGTCCGGATGCAACAAATGGGTGAGAGGGGTCGACAAAGAACGCAGACCTTGTTCACTCCGAAAATATTTATTCAACGGCACGAATCATTCTACAATGAGATTAATCAAACATGATGACCCCCTCTTTGCCCAATGATTCCATTTTCATCCCCACCTTTAACGACAGAATAGTTCTCC
>JAZDPD010000154.1:0-23552 GCA_043798045.1 Candidatus Omnitrophota bacterium
AGACAACGTTGTTGCGGATGCTAAATGGTATTTTTATGCCGGACACCGGATCAATTGAGGTTCAGGGTAAGGTGGGCGGGTTAATCCATGTGGGGGCCGGGTTTCATCCCATGTTGACCGGGCGCGAGAATATTTATGTGAACGGTGCTGTTCTGGGGATGACGCGGCGGCAGATTGACAGGCGGTTTAAGGAGATTGTTGATTTTGCCGATATCGGGGATTCGCTTGACTCACCGGTCAAGCAGTATTCTTCGGGCATGTATGTGCGCCTGGGTTTTGCTGTAGCCGTTCATAGTGATCCGGATATTCTGCTGGTGGATGAAGTATTGGCGGTGGGGGATCGGGATTTTTCCATCAAGTGTTATCAGAAGTTAAAGGAGATCCGGGAGCGCGGGGTTACGGTTATTCTGGTTTCACATAATGAATACGTGATCCGTGAGCGGACCGAGCAGTGTTTGTATTTGCGCGGCGGATGTGTCCAGGGGTTCGGGCCCAGTGATGAGATGATCTCCCGTTATATTCATGATGGACTGGAACAAAAGGCGTTGCGCATGCCGGTGTCGTCTCAGGGTACTGGTGTGGCAGCGCGCAAGGTTGAAATACGCGGGGTGCGCTTTTTGTCGCCGGAAGGCGGGGACGTCAAGGGGTGTTCTTCTGGCGATCCGTTCGGAGCAGAGATTACTTATGTGGCGCATGAAGATATTACGGCGCCGTTTTTTTCGGTGAACTTTTATACCGAGGCGGGACTGGTTTATGCCGGCAATAGCGCTTATGAGGGGATTTGCTGGCCCGTTTTGAAAGCGGGGGAAGGCAGGGCTTTGTTGCGTTTGCCACGGCTGGATCTTCCTGTGGATACCTATTATGTTTCTGTTCTTCTTGGAGAGGGTGAGGCATGTTATCCGCTGGATACGCAGCATTTTGCCTATACGTTTGTGGTGGGCCGCCCGGCCAATGCACGCGGGGCGCTCAAGCTGCCGCTGACCTGGACGCTGGAGGGATGATATGCTGTCTTTGGCGGTGATCCCGGGTAATAGCATGGATGATCTTGCCGAGAAGGGCGTCCTTGCGCGCCTGTCATCTTATTATAATCCCGAAAGATTTTTTGATAGGGTTGTGGTTTTTTCCCCATTTGAAGAATCTGTGCGTGAGGTGGCGGGGATGCAGATTGTGCCGACCAAGGATCACCAGCTTCCCTCAAGGCTTGGGTCATACAAAATTGATCTGGTGCGCGCTTATGGCGGGGGAACGCCGGCGGATATGGCTGTCTTCTATCGTGCAGCCCGTGTGCCGGTTATTGTTTCCATTCATGACAAGCGCGCGTCGATGATCCATGAGGGTGTTACGTGTGCAGATGTTGTTTTTGTTGTTTCACAAGAACTGCGGGAGATCCTGGTGTCGCGTGGTGTCGCGCCTTCGCGCATCATGGTTGTACCTAACGGTGTTGATGATGTTTTGATGCGACCTTTGCCACCAGAATCTTTTTCGGATTTGGGATTGAAGTATCCGTTTAAATATAAATTATTGCATGTGGGGCGAAAGTCCCCAGAAAAGAATATTGAGGCGATCATTCATGCGCTTGTTCAGCTGGGGGAAGACTACGGGCTGGTGGCGGTTGGTCAGGGGGATGCCGCCTTTTATGAAGCGCTTGCCTTGGCGCAGGGGGTCTCGGATCGCTGTATTTTTTTACCTGGCGTGTCGCAGGAGGAGTTGGTGCGTTTTTATAATTGGGCAGATTGTGTCTGCCATCCCAGCCGCAGCGAGGCCATGTGCAATGTTCTTCTGGAGGCATTGGCTTGCGGGCGGGCCGTTGTCAGTACGGTGACGGCGGCTACAGGTGTGGGTGATGGGCCGATGTCAGCCATGCGGCTTTTGGCTGATCCGGAAGATGTTGGTTTGTTAGCCCAAATGCTTCGGTCTCTTTGCGAAGATGCAAGGGAGCGTGAGGCCCTTTGTTCCAGGGCCAGGAAGAGTGTCGAGCACTTGTTTTTATTTAAAACGCAGGCACATGAGGTGGCGTGCTACCGTCAGGTTCTAAGCATGGGCAACCAGGGTGCTTTCAAACGCGGCTGGCGTGATGATGCCTGTTTGTGCGGGATCAATGCCGTGCGTCGTCTGCGGCGATTACTGAGAGTGGCCTGATGTCCAAACTTGTCAGCATTATCATTCCTACAAAAAACCGGCGTGCCTTGTTGGCGCAGGCGATGGAGAGTTGTTGTCAGCAAACATACCCGAACCTGGAGATTGTTGTGGTGGACGGGGCATCGGATGACGGTACGCAGGCGTATGTGCGTTCATTGGATGATCCACGGATTGTTTATGTGCGGCAGGAAAAGGCCGAGGGTTTTGTGTCAGGGTTGAATGCCGGATTTGCCATTGCCAAGGGAGAATATTTGACCTGGTCTTCGGATGATGATTGGTGTGCTCCCCAGGCCATGGCTACTTTGGCGGCAGTTTTGGATGCGGATGCGGGGGTTGATTTTGTTTATACGGATTACTGGATGGTCGATGCAGACGGTTGTGTGCTTTATCCCGGACGTGTCGAGGATCCCGAGGGGCTTGACCGGGATAATTATGTGGGGCATTGCTTCCTGTACCGGCGCTGTGTTTATGATGTTTTGGGAGATTACCGCAGGGAATTTTTCCTGGTCGAAGATTATGAGTACTGGTTGCGTGTTCGGGAACAATTTGGAATGAAGCGCTTGAAGGTGCCGCTATATTATCACCGGATGCATCCTTCTTCGCTCACATCCATTCATGGTCCTGATAAAATGCTCGCCGCGGTGGCCGGAGTCCGGAGACCTTACATTACGGCCTTGATGCATCATTATCAGGTGGCGTGCTGGCATTATCATGCGGGCCGGAAATTTCAGTCGTTGTGTCATGCGTGTGCCGCGGTTTGGTTGCAGCCTTGGTTTGGGCCTGCCTGGCGGATTGCGGTGCTTGATATTTTGCCTGTCGCGGTGGTGGTTTTTTTACGGAGGTATCGAAAATCATGTGCGGCATAGCCGGGTATGTTCTTCACGAGAAAGAGCCGGCAGATCCGCGACGGCTGCGGGTTTTGATGGATGGCGTCCGTCAGCGCGGTCCTGATGATGAGGGCCTGGTTCTGGTTGACCGCACACGACAGGTATTTGTTCACGAGGGGACGGGAGTGGCTGATGTGGCCCTTTTGCATGCGCGCTTCTCGATCATTGACCTTTCTTCCGGCGGACATCAGCCGTTTTTCAGCCGGGATGGGCAGTGTGCTGTTATTTTTAATGGTGAAATTTATAATTACATTGAATTGAAAGAAGAGCTTTCGTCGGCGGGGGTTGTTGTCGGCACGGCGTCTGATACGGAAGTCCTGGCGGAGGGCTGGCGACTGTGGCGGCACGGGCTTTGGGCCAGGCTTAATGGTTTCTGGGCTGTGGTCATTTATGACCAGGTGTCCAATGAGGTTGTCTTTTGCCGGGATCGTATGGGTGTGGCGCCGTTGTATTACCGTCAGACAGGTGAGGGTGTTTTCTTTGCGAGTTTGATCGCGCCTTTATTGGCTGTTGCGCCGGGGGGGCATGCGCTGGATGAGGATGTTGTGCGTGGTTTTCTGGACACGGGTTTGAAAGATCATGATCATGTGACGTGTTATGAAAGCATTCGTTCATTCCCGCCGGCATGCGCCGTGGTTTTGATGCCGCACCAGCACATGGATGAGGCCTTGGGACGGGCGCATGTTTATTGGCAGCTTCCTTCAGAATCATTGAGCGAGAAAGATATCAGTTTCAGTCTGGCCAGTGCCATGCTCGAGCGTCTAGTGATGGATGCAGTGCGTTTGCGTTTACGCGCGGATGTGCCTTTGGCATTTGAGCTTTCCGGCGGGCTTGACAGCTCCGCCATTATTGCGGCGGCGGCCCGTTGCAGTGACAAGAAGATAACGGCTTATACGATCCGTGTGCGGGGCAGGGATGAGTCGCCGTTTGCCGCGGCGGTGGCCCGGCGGTTTAATATTGACCACAGGGTGCTGGTTGATATCGAGGAGGATCTGCCGCGCGATGCGCTGGATTTTGCGCGTGTGATGGAAGAGCCTTATGATACACCGGCAAATTATGTTCATCACCGGATGCTTCAGACCATACGGGCAGACGGGTTCAAGGTTGTTGTGACTGGCGCCGGGGGTGATGAGGCGCTGGCGGGTTATGAGGCGGATTTATGGCCATCTGCCTGGCGCGCCATGGGGTCAGGGGGGCATCGCTGGCAGGCGGAGTGGTATGAGTTTTCCCGACGGTTTCGTTCATGGCCGCAAGGGCTTGGCACCCTGGAAGGCTACGGGCGTTCTGTGGCGCGGCTTTGTAAACCTGACCGGCCGGGTGTGGCCGCGGTTTTACGGTCTTCCAGGGCAATGCAGCATCGGAAGGCTTATCGCGGGATGGATTTTTTTGCCCAGCGCCTGTTTCATTGTCAGGTGGGTCTTTTACCGTATTATTTGCGAAGCACAGATCATTATACATTGAATGTTCCTGTGGAGCCGCGCTTTCCATGGCTGGATTATCGTATCATTGAGCTGGGGTTAAGGCTCCCCCCCAGCTATTTGTTTAAAGCGGGTTTTAGTAAATACATCCTTCGGGAGATTCTTCGGCGCGATTTACCCGCGTCAGTTGTGTGGCGTAAAAAGAAGATGGGATTTCCTTTTGCTTTTCATGCGTATTTTGGTGTGCGGGCATCAGCGTTTAGTGCTTATTTAAGGGTGGTGGAGGATCAGGGTTTTTGCGGCCCCCAGGATTATGATACGCTGGCTAGGGAAGATCCTGTGCGTTTGTGGCGGTTGATTTCCACAGGCATGTGGCTTAAGACCATGCCGGGAAGGGGGCCGTAAGATGCGGGTCTGTTTTCTGGTGGGTGCATTTCCTTCACTTTCAGAGACTTTTGTGCTTGGGCAGATAACCGGCTTGATGGACCGGGGGCATGATGTGAGGGTCCTGGCCGGGGCGTGCTCCGGTGAGGGGGTTGTTCATCCGGAGATTCTTCGGCGAGGATTGTTATCGCGTGTTTGCTATTATCAAGACAAGCCCAAAAACAGCCTTTGGCGTATCCTGGTATTTTTGGCGTATTTGCCGGGCGTTTGGTTGGCGGCGCCAGGTGTTGTTCTTAAAGCCCTGGATGTTAAGCGGTATGGAAAAGAGGCTTTATCATTGAATTTGTTTTTCAAGGCCAGGGCTTTCTTAAGCGCCAGGGATTGTGATGTGGTCGTGGCGCATTTTGGGGTCAATGGACTTGAGGGTGCCTTGATGCGGGATTTGGGGGCGATGAAATGTCCCATGGTTGTCTTTTTTCACGCCATTGATTTATCCGTTTATCCAAGGCGATACGGCAGGGATGTTTATCGGCATTTGTTTGAAAGCACGCGGTGTGTGTTACCCATCAGTGTGTATGCCAAAACTAAATTGCTGGAATTGGGGTGTCCGGAACATAAAATAAAGATTCACCCGATGGGTGTTGCATTGCCGGTTTTGAAGGATCATTCCAGGGGACCTCTTTTTCATTTGTTGTCTGTGGCCAGGCTGGTGGATAAGAAGGGGATTGTTTATGCGCTGGAGGCTGTGGCGCAGCTTAAGGCTTGGGGCGTTCCTTTGGTGTATACGGTTATTGGTGATGGCCCGTTGATGGCTTCCTTAAAGTCCAGGCTGTGCGATCTGGGGCTTGAGGGGTGTGTTACTTTGACAGGCTGGCAGGATGCTTCAGGCGTGGCACAGCATTTGTTATCGGCGGATGTATTGGTGGCACCCAGCATCCTGGCAGATAATGGTGATGAGGAGGGCGTTCCTGTGGTCCTCATGGAGGCCATGGCACAGGGTGTGTGTGTGGTGAGTACACCAACGGGTGGTATCGCAGAGTTGGTGTCTCACGGGAAAACCGGGGTTTTGGTTCCCCCTCAAGATGCGGCAGCCTTGGCGGTGGCATTGAAAATGTTGTGGGATGATCCGTGCAAGGCGGCTGTTCTGGCACGTCAGGGTCGTGCGGTTGTTGAGCAGCGGCATGATATTCTTCGGCTTAATGATGCCCTGGAAGTCTTTTTGCAGGAGTTGGCCCATGATCAATGAAAAGCCGGAGGGATTCCCGAAGATATCGGTTATTATTATCACGCGCAATGAACACAGGTGCATTGGCGTATGTTTGAAGAGCGTTGATTTTGCCGATGAGATCATTGTGGTGGATGATGAGAGTACGGACCTGACCCCTGAGATTTGTCGTGCGGTTAAAAATGTCAGGTTTTACAGCCGACGGATGAGTGATGGTTTTGGGCCGCAGAAGAATTTTGCGTTATCCAAGGCCCTGCACCCGTGGATTTTTTCCATTGATGCGGATGAAGAAGTTTCCGAGGCGCTTCGAATGGAAATCCTGGCCTGTGTTCAGGCATCTGCGGCGGATGGTTTTCGTTTGAAGCGCAGGAATCTTGTTTTCGGGCGATGGCTTGAAGATGATCGTGCGGTCATGATCCGGCTGTTTCGCCGTGACAAGGGTTCCTTTACAGATAAGAATGTGGATGAGGCGGTTGTTGTGACAGGGCTTGTCCGGGATTTGACACAAACACTGTATCACCGGAGTTTTTCGCATGCCAGTGTTCATAATTATTACAAGATCATTGTGTGTGAGCGTTCACGCATGACTGCCCGGGATCTTTATGCCATGGGCCGGCGCATGGATGGATGGGGGTTACCGGTTAATTTTGTTCTCAGGCCGGTGGCCATATTCTTTCAGAAGCTTTTTATCAAGGGTGGTTGGCGTTACGGCTGGCGCGGTGTCGTGCTGGCTTATTTTTCACTGTTGGCGTATGTGTACAGCTACGCCCATCTAGGGAGTATCCAGCGACATGGGCCTGCGGGAACAAATACCTAAAACACTGCGTCTGGTCATTTCCAGGTTTTTTGGCCAGGGGCGTATCGGCACTGAAACTGTCATGAGCCGCATCAAGATTTTGCGCAAGCATTGGCTGGTGACGCGTATCCTGGGGCCGTTATTTACACCCAATCATTTCAAGATTGAGATCGAGATCACGACGGATTGCAATCTTAATTGTTACAACTGCAATCGGTCCTGTCGCCAGGCGCCTTCGGATGAGCACATGTCCCTGGCGCAAATCGAGAAATTCGTGGCACAAAGCGTACAGGCCGGGCGTCATTGGGCCAGGATCCGCATCCTGGGCGGGGAGCCGACCCTGCATCCGCAATTTTTTGAGATCCTGGACGTGCTTTTGCGGTACAAAAAGGAGTATTCGCCTGAAACTGTCCTGATGGTGGTGAGCAATGGTTTTGGTGACAAGGTGCAGCAGGCCCTGGCCAAGCTCCCGCCGGAGATTGTGCTGGAGAATACTAATAAAAAATCTGCGCGAAATATGTTTGATTCGTTTAATGTCGCGCCCATTGATTTGCCGGAGTATAAGGATGTCGATTATATCAATGCCTGTCATGCATGCTCGATGTTTGCCATGGCGCTTACACGGTATGGGTATTATCCCAGTGGTGCCGGGGCCGGTATTGACAGGGTTTTTGGGTTTAATATCGGCAAGAAAACATTGCCGCCGGTAACGGATAATATGCAGGATCAATTGCGTGTGCTATGCCGATATTGCGGGCATTTCAAGCATCATATCCAAGGGACAGATCAGGAGCGGTTCAGTCCTGCCTGGCAGGAGGCTTACAGGAAGTATGCGTTGCACAAGCCAAAACTGGATTTATATTAAACAGCGGCGAGATTTGAATTGAACCGGGGAAAGTGGACAGGAAAGCAGGCGGCATGCCATGAATGAAGCGGTGATGGGAAGACAGGAGCCTTTGACCAGCGTTATTATCCCGACGTGTGATCGCCCGGAGCTTTTAAAAGGCGCGATCGCAAGCGTCCTGGCACAGCGTTATCAGGCCTTTGAGATCATCGTGGTGGATGATGATCCGGCCATGTCGGCCCGGCGGGTGGCCTTGTCGTTTAAGGATGCGCGGATTCATTATCAGGCGCACGAGCGACGCGCGGGTGGTTCAGCGGCGCGCAATACAGGTTTGAAATGGGCCAGTGGGCGTTTCATTGCATTTTTGGATGATGATGATACCTGGTATCAGGATTTTCTGAGCACGTTGATGCGTGTGATGGGGGAGTCGGCCACGGATGTGGGCGTTGTGTCGTGTGATGTTGAGTTTGTGAATTTTGCGGGGTCAATTCGCCGGAGCCGGTCCTTGCCTGGTGCCAGCGGGGATGTCTTTAAGGCCATGCTTTGCGGTGAGCGCTCCATTGTCGGGACGGTGGCGCTGGCGCGGCGCGAGGTATTTGATGGGTGTGGTGGTTTTGATGAGGCTTTGCCCAGTGCCCAGGATTGGGATATGTGGATCCGCGCGTCAAAAAAATACAGGTTTGTTCATGTGAATGAAGTTTTGGCCCGGGTGCGTGATTGCGGGGTGCGTATTTCTTCCGACCCGTTGCGTCCTATCACATCGCGGACGTTGATTTTAAACAAATATGCAGATGATTTTGCCCGACATCCCCAGGCGCGCGTGATTCTTTTGAAACGTCTGGTTAAATTGAATTCATTGCTTGGCCGGTGGCAGGAGGCGTGGCGATGGTCGAAAGAGGCGGCCAGCGAGCACCCGCTTGAATGGTTAAAGATAGCCGGGTGGATGCTCCTGCAGCGGCCATGGGCCGTGGCGCAAGGGGCAGATCCGCGTGGACCGCTTTATCTGGCCGTGATTCTTGCCGCGTCGTTTGGATTGACCGTTTACGCCCAGTTGGCCGCGTTGCGTTCAAGTTTTGTGATCAATGATGATGTCTGTCAGCATATTTGGTGGATGCGGCAGTGGCGCGCACCAGGCCTTTTCCCCCATGATCTGCTGGCGCAGTACGCACAAAGTTTGCAGCATGTCGGTCTTTGGGTTTTTTATAGAAGTATTTCATTTTTTACTGATCCTATGGTCGTGGTGCGGTATTTGCCGTTTGTTCTTTTTCCTTTGGCGGCATGGGCTGTGTACCGCTGGATCAATGCCTGGGTTAAGGAGTCTTATACAGCCTTCTTAACAGCCCTGGCTTTTATGGTAACGCCGATTTACATGCAGCATCTTTCCGGTGGGCATGCACATACTTTCGGGTATCCGTTGCTTTTATTGTTCCTGGACGCATGGACACGCGAGAAATACCGTTTGGCCGCAGGTCTTTTGATTGTGTCGGCGCTTGTGTTTCCGATTATCTTTATTCTGGCAGGAGGGTATTGGGCCTATTCTTTTTGTCGTCGAGGTAAACAGGGCCTTGTTTGGCAGGGGCCTGCGTCAGGAGAACGAATGCTGGGGGTGGGCCTTCTCTTCGGCGGACTGGTTTTGTTGTTTAAGTTCTTTGTGATGAAATTACCTGAGATGGGTATGATTTTCTCATTGCCGGGCATTAGTCACATGCCAGAACTTGCGGCCGGCGGGCGTTGGGATATATGGCCTGTGTTGCCGGTGTGGCGGGCGATTATTGATTTCATGGAAAAAGGGCTGTTTGTTTATAAGGCGGGTTACCGGCTTGATGTATCTTCGGCGTGGAAGATGTTTTTGCTTTCAGAACATATGCTCTGGGCGGGGCTTATGCTTGTGGCGGGGGTGTGGTGGTGGCGTCAGCGGGCCAGGGTTTCATTTAAGCCGCTGGGGATATTGCTGGCGGTGAGTGTTTTATTTTATGTGCTGGCGGAACTTGTGTTATTGAAACTGTACGCGCCGGATCGGTATGTGTCGTATAGTGTGGCGGTGGTGGGGCTGGCGGGTGTCATGATCCCTGTGGGCATGACGGTGGCTTCCTGGCCGCAGGTTGTTGTCCGCCGGATCATGAAGGTTGTTGCCGTGCTGCTTGTCCTGGCGTGGATGCCGCTTGTCAAGGGGGTCGGGCTTAAGGATTATGGGGCCCAGCGCGGGCTTTATGCATTCTTGTCCACGGTTCCTGTTGGAGCCCTGATTGCGGCTTTTCCTGATACGGCGGATGCTGTCCCGTTGTTTGCACGCCGGAGTGTTTTAATCAGTGAAGAGTTGTCTGTGCCGTTATATGAAGGGTACTGGCAGGCGGTGACCGAAAGGACGAAGGATTTCCTGTCCGCATATTATGCGCCGGATCTTTCCGGTGTTGATCAGCTGGTTCGTAAATATCATGTGGCGTATCTGGTGGTGGAGCGGCATCGTTTTTCACCTGAATATTTGGCAGGCCGGATATATTTTGAACCATTTGATGCGTGGATTAAGGGGCGTCTTCGTCCAGGGCAGGCGTTTGGTCTTTTGAATGCGGGTGAGGGCGGGTGTGTTTATAAGGACAAGGATGTGTGTGTTTTTGATTTAACACGTAATCCGGGATAAGGGGTCTGTATGGGTATGGATTTTTATACGGAGTATGTGGATTCGGTTTATGGGCAGGCCAATGATTTGACACCATTGCGTTTCGAGGCGGCAGCAGAGGGATTTAAGGCACAGTACGGATCCTTGTTGCCCAAGAACAAGCAAGCCCATATTCTGGATGCCGGCTGTGGGGCGGGTCATTTCCTGTATTTTCTTGAGAAGTGCGGATATGTGAATTTTCAAGGCATTGATATTTCGCCGCAGCAGATTGAACATTGCCGCGCGCATGTAACCTCCAGGGTGGCGTCTGCGGATATTTATGATTATCTGGACGGGAAGATATGTGCCTATGATTTTATCGTGGCGCATGACATCCTGGAACATGTGCCCAAGGATCGTGTGGTGGTTTTGACCGGGAAGTTTTTTGCTGCACTCAAGCCTGGCGGCGTTCTTGTTGTGCGCGTTCCGAACATGAGTAATCCTCTGTCGGTTCATGCGCGTTATGTTGATTTGACTCACGAGCTTGGGTTTACGGAACGCAGCTTGAGGCAGCTTTTGTATTTGGGCGGATTTCGTGACATTACGCTCAAAGGAGCGATGATGATCCGTAAAACAACATGGCGAAGTTATTTAAGGCGATTATTTCTTAAAGTCTATTACGCCTGGGTCAAATTCCTGTATTATGTTCAGGATTTTAGTGTGCCGACGATCCTGGATCATGATCTGTTGGCCATTGGGCGCAAAAATGAGGTGTCATGAAAATATTGCTCGTGAGTAACAGCAATAAATTCTTTACCAATACCAATCACTATCGTCAGCTGGCGATCTGTGCTCTGGGGCATGAGCCTGTGTTTTTTGATGTCCGTCGATATTGGGTGCCGCGCAGATTGCGCGCGCTGGTGCCGGGGCTGGAGTGGGCGGAAGATGTTCGCATCAACGCCCAGCTTGTGCGTGTCTGTGCCGGGGGTGGTTTTGGGCTTTGCCTTTTGGTTGGCGGGCATTCGATATTTCCGTCTACCGTTGGCCGGATCCGGTCCATGGGGGTGCCGATTGTTTTGTGGACTTCGGATATCCCGTATCCTCAGTTCTTGCATCATATACGCAAGGCGGCGCGGGAGTATAGTGCTGTGTTCTGCGCCGGAACGGAAATGCTGGATGTGTTGCGGGTTGACGGGGCGGTTCATCCGGTCTGGCTTCCCTTTGGGTGTGATCCGATCTGCCATGCGCCGCAGGTGCTGAGTGATGAGGAGCGTGTTTTGTTCGGGCGCGACATTGTTTTTGTGGGATCCTATTATCCTCACCGGAGGGAAGTCTTTGAGGTGTTGGTGGATTTTAACATGGGCATATGGGGCCCCTTATGGGGTTTGCTTCCCCGGGATTCTTTGGTCAGACGCTGCCTGGCCGGGGCCCAGCTTGAGTTTACCCAGTGGGTGAAAGTTTATGCTGGTGCGAAAATTGTACTGGTGGTGCATTATCAGGATGGTGTTGTTCCATGTCATCAGGCCAGCCCCAAGCTGTTTGAAGCGCTGGCGTGCGGTGCTTTTGTATTGTGCGATGATCAGAAGGATGCGCGGACGCTTTTTAAGGACGGGGAACATCTTGTATTTTTTAAGGATCCGGAAGATTTAAGAATCAAGGCGGCCTATTATCTGGACAGGCCTGATGAGCGTCAAAGGATAGCGGCGGCTGGCCGTCGCGAGGTGTTGGAAAAGCATACGTACCGTATGCGCCTGGAGCAAATCCTGAAAATAACAGCGGGGGCGCAGGGATGAATGATCCGGTCAGGGAACAGAAAGAGCGTGAGCGCCGTTTGCGTGAAACAACCATGGCGTATGGTGAATTCACGCTGCTAAAGACGGTTTGGTGGAATCTGATCGAGCTGGATAATGTGCTCATGCGCCTGGCTCTTAAGCCCAAGGGGGCACTGTTGGATGTCGGGTGCAGCGACGGGCGATTGATCGAGCGCTTGCGCCGGAAGGGGTTGGGGGGGCTTTGGTGTGTCGGGACTGATTTTGCCGTGAATCCCTTAAAGAAAATGTTGGCGAAAAATATTCGGGCACTGGCGGTGGCGGCTGACGCGACATTGCCGCTATTTAAGCCGGCCACGTTTGATACGGTTGTTTCTCTTGGGGTTGTTCAACAGCTGGCCTCAAGGGAGGAGCGGCTGCGTATCCTCAGGTGCATGTGCCGGGTCTTGCGTTCCGACGGGCAATTTGCCGTTACGGTGCTTAATCGCCCGAGCTGGGCGTCTTTGGTTGCCAATGGCCTGGAGGGTCCTTTGTTGTCAAGTCCTGAACTTTTCGTTCATTTGTATGAGCCCGAAAGCCTTAGGGCGGATCTTGAGGCGGCCGGGTTTGAAGTGGTGGAAATTGTGGCTATCAATAATCTTCCGGTCCGGTATTTGAAGCGGATAGGGTTTTTGGGGGTGTGGGTGGATATGTTCATTACAAAGTATATGAAGACATTGAGTGCTTCCAAGGGGCGTTACCTTTTGGCTGTTGGCCGCAAGCGTGCTGTATGAGAGATGCTGGCGCAAGGATAACAGTGGCGCACCTGGTGCCCGGTATTCCTTATGGCGGCGGCGCGGAGAATTTGCTGCTGGATATTTGTCGGTTTACGGATAAGAACCGTTTTAATGTGGTTGTTTTTTATTGGACGAATGAGGCTGGGTTGGCGGAAGATATGCGTTTGGCCGGTGCGCAGGTCGTTCGTCTTTCATGGAAGAAAGTTTTGTCGTGGCAGGCGTTTGACTGTTTGCACAGGGCACTTAAGGAGTACAGGGTGGATCTGCTGCATACGCATTTTATCGATAGTGATCTTTTGGGTGTTTGTGCGGCCAATGCTGTTGGCATTCCGGTGGTGTCACATGTGCATAGTTTCCCTTTTCCGCAGAATATACGCCAGGCCCTGCGATACCGGCTGATGTCGCCATTCATGAAAAAGATCATTCCTGTCTCAAAGGCTGTGCAGGCCTGTGTGGCGTCAAGGACGGGGATCGGTGCGCAGAAGTTCAGGGTTATTCCCAACGGGGCGGATCTGGCGCGGTTTTCGTTTCGGGTTTCTGTTGCGGATCAGGCGGGCCTTAGGAGCCGGTGGGGTGTTGAGCCCGGCGATGTTCTGGTGGGTACGGTGACACGTTTTGAAGCGGATAAATCGGTGGATACGCTTTTAAGGAGCGTGCCATTGATGTTGGTCCGGTATCCCAAAATTAAGGTGATGATTGTGGGTTACGGGTTTTTGGAAAAACCCCTGCGGGCTTTGTGTGAATCGCTTGGCTTGGCGGGGCGTGTGATTTTTACAGGCCGGCAGGTTGATGTGCCGCTGTATTTGAGTGTGATGGATGTTTTTGTGTTGACGGCTGTTGAGGAAGCGTTTGGATTGTCGTTACTGGAGGCTATGGCCGCGGGAAAGCCGGTTGTGGCGGCCGATGCGGGCGCGTTGCCTGATCTTGCCAGCGGCGGTTGTGGTCTTTTATTCAAGCCGCGTGATCCGGGGTCTTTGGCGGATACGGTTTTGAGGTTGCTGGATAATCCGGCGTTGGCAAAGGAGCTGTCTATCTCGGGCAGGCAGCGCGCCGGGGCGTTTTCCGCGCAGGCCATGACAGAACATCTTCAGGCTCTTTATACCGAGGTTATGATCCATGGTTGATGTGTTGTATGTGCATAATGCTTCGATGATCAGTGGCGGAGAGCGTAGCCTTCTGCAGTTGTGGGCCGCCCTTGACCGGGCGCTTTTTACACCTCACGTGTTGTTGCCCCAGGATGGTGTTTTTGCGCAGGAAATTCGCCGCAGCGGGGTTGATGTTGCGTTTTGGAGAGCGCCGGCGTTGCGTCCGTGGACGACACCGGACATCCTCAGGGCGCGGCGTGGTTTGATGGAGATTGTTCGTCTTAAAAACATCCGCCTGATTCACAGTTATGCGCCGCGCAATAATCTTTTGTCGTCATGGGTTGGCCGTGATGCCGGCGTTGCGGTTGTTTGGCATGAACGTAATTTGCTCTGGCAAGGCGAGGGGGATGTTTCAAGGATGTGCCTTGGCTGGCCGGATGGGATTATCTGCAATTCCAGGGCTGTGGCCGCGCGTTTTCAGGTCAAGGGGATGATACCGGATAAGGTTCGTGTTATTCTTAATGGTGTTGATGCGGATTATTTTATGCCTTCGGTGTGCAAGGCTGAGGATAAGGCCCGTTTGGGCTGGGGCACCAGGAAGGTGTTGGGGGTTGTGACCAATCTGGAGCCGCGCAAAGGGGTGGAGGTTTTTCTGGACATAGCCGCGGCCATGGCGCGCCAATGTCCCGATGTTCTTTTTGTGGTGGTGGGGGGCTGTTATGGCAGTGGTGATCGGCGGGTGGCAGCGTTAAAGCAGCGTGCGTTGGAACTGGGGTTGGAGGACAATCTGGTGTGGATGGGGTTTCAGTCCGATGTGCGCCCGTTTGTCAGGGCTTTTGATATTCATGTGCACGTGACCATGCAGGAGGCATGTTCGAGGGCTATTCTTGAAAGCATGTCCATGCGTGTGCCAGTGGTGGCTTTTGATGATGGTGGAAATCCGGAATTGATTGTTGACGGAGAAACGGGATATCTTGTTCCATCCGGGCGTGCTGATCTTATGGTGCAGCGGCTGGTGTCGCTTGTGGATCGTGATGTGGAGTTGTTGAAAACGGGGCAGGCGGCGCGGCAGCGGGTGCAGGCTGTGTTTAACGCACAGCGCAATGCGATTCAGACGCAGGCATTTTATCAGGAACTGGGGCGGAGGGTTTTATGAGGATTGGTGTTGACGGACGCGAGATTGAAAACGGTGTATATACCGGCATCGGCCGGTCATTGCATGATTTTCTCAAGTTTGCCGGCGCGTCTCTTGAGGATGAGGTTGTTGTGTTTTCAAGAAAGCCTTTACCGATGCAATTTGGATTAAGGGTGAAGAATCATGTGATGGTCGGGGGGTGGGGCTGGTGGTGGGATCAGGTTCAGCTTCCCTTGGCATTGGCCTGGACAAAGGTGGGTACGTATTATTCGCCCTATTATAAGATTCCTTTGCTGGCGGGCTGCCGCAAGGTTTGTTCGGTGCTGGATTTGATTAATCTGGAATTTGAGGGGTATGCGGGGCAGATGACTCCGCTCAAAAGATTTCTGCTGAAATTTTTGATGTCGCTGTATATGGAATCTGCGGATGCTGTTATTACGTGTTCGCAGCATGCACGGGAGGACATTGTCCGCGTGTTTGGCTTGTCCCGGAAAAGGATTGCCGTTGTGCCGTTAACGGTCAGTGACTGCTTTTCTCCTGCCGTTGATGCCGAGTGCATGCGTGCTGTTCGCCATGAGTTTGGTATTCACGGGGCGTATATTTTGTATGTGGGTAATTTCAAGGCGCACAAGAATGTGTCTGTTTTGATCGATGCTTTTGGTGTGTTGGCGCACGAGTTTGTGCCGTTAAAACTTGTGCTGGCCGGACCAAGGACGCACGGATTCAGGGCGCTGCAGGCGCGTTGTCAGCGGCAGGGGCTCCAGGACCGTGTGATTTTTACGGACAAGATTGTGGATGAACGTGCCTGTCAGGCGTTGTATGCCGGGGCAGAGGTATGTGTGATGCCCTCGTTATATGAAGGGTTCGGTTTGCCGTCGGTTGAGGCCATGGCCTGCGGGACGCCTGTGATTTGTGCCAGAGCCACATCCTTGCCCGAAGTGGCGGGGGATGCGGCGATTCTGGTTGATCCCGCGTCTGTTTCTGAAATGGCGATGTCCTTAAAGTGTTTTTTGCTCCATGATGATATTTGTGCTGATTTTGTCAAAGCGGGGCTGCAACACGTATTGCAGTATAGATCAGGGATTGTGATGCCGAAAATGATGGCAGCTGTCAAGGGGACGGGGGAGTAGGCGGCATGGGGCGTGCAAAACATTTGTTCATTGTTAATGATTTTCCGCCCATCATTGGCGGACAGTCGTCTTATTTATATTATTTGTGTCGGGCATTGTCTCCGGATGAGATTTTGGTCATGGCCCCCTGCTGTAAAGGCGCGCGGGCATTTGATCAGGCGCAGCCGTTTAAGATTATGCGTAAGCCTTACCTGGTGCCCGTGCCGGGCGTTGAAAAGCTGGTTAAGATTCTTTTGCCTTTCGTGTATTTAATCCGGATGATGCGCCGGGAGCCGTTTGCCTTGTTGCATTGCGCGCATATCTTGTCGACGGGTTTTGTGGGTTTGATGATGAAGGCTTGGCGCGGACAGCCTTATGTGGTTTATACCCATGCGGCCGATATTCTGGAGTATCAGCACCATCCTTTGTTGCGCCCTTGGTTGGTCAGGATCCTGGGCGGGGCAAAGTTTGTCGTGACCAATAGCCATTATACGCGTGCCCAGCTGGAGCGCCTTGGGGTTGGGACGGAGAAAATTATTATTTCAGCCCCCAGGATTGACAGTGCATTCTTTGGTGGGGATGGCGGTTTGATGGATTTGGCGGATGTGCGGCGCCGGTACGGGTTAGGCGGGCGTCGTGTTGTTCTTAGCATCAACCGGTTGGTGCCACGCAAGGGCAATGATGTGATGATCAGGGCCCTGCCCTTGATTTTGGAAGAATTTCCTGAAGTTGTTTATGCGATTTGGGGTGAGGGCCCGTGCCGCCAAAGGCTGAAAGACCTTGTGGGGCGTTTGGGCCTTCAAGGTTCAGTGGTATTCTTTGATGGCAGGGGTGGCGATTTCCGCCGGGAGTTGATGGCATGCTGTGAGGTTTTTGTGATGGTTAGCCGGGCCATTGAGGCGCGGGGTGATGTGGAGGGTTTTGGTGTTGTCTATCTTGAGGCTGGTGCTGCCGGGAAGCCTGTGGTTGGCGGTGATTCGGGGGGTGTGCCGGATGCTGTTGAGGATGGCGTTAATGGTTTTCTGGTGGATCCTCAGGACCCGGTGGCTGCGGCGGATGCGGTCAAGCGGCTTTTGTCGGATAAGGATTTGGCGCGGCGGATGGGGGCGCAGGGGCGGTTGCGTGTTTTGGAGCGGTTTGATTATCGCCGGGGCGTTCCGGAGCTGGATGTTATTTTCAAGGAGCGGCAGGCATGATGGCAGACGGGAAAAGGATCAAGGTGTTGCACATCATCACGCGGCTTGATCCGGGTGGTTCCAGCACGAATACGCTGGAAACCGTGGCGCGCCTTGATCCGGCGGTTTATGACGTGCATCTGGTGGCGGGGCGGACAACGGATCCTTTCGGTGTGGCGCGTGCGTTTATCCAACGGCATGATATTGATTGCCGGTATGTTCAGAGTTTGGTGCGGGAGGTGCGGCCCTTGCAGGATGCGGTGGCCTTTTTCACATTGTGGCGCATCATGTGTGAGGGGAAGTATGATCTGGTGCATACACATACTTCCAAGGCCGGTGTGTTGGGGCGATGGGCGGCGCATGCGGCGGGGGTAAAAAAGATTGTGCATACACCGCACGGGCATATTTTTTACGGGTATTTTTCCGGGTTTGTAACGAAGATATACCTTGGGTTGGAGCGCTGGAGTTCTACAATTACAACGCGCTTGATCGCGCTGACGCCCAAGGGCATTCAAGAGCATTTGGCGCTCGGTGTTGGTGTGGCCGGGCAGTGGGTGTCCATTCCCAGTGGTATTGATACGGAGGTTTTCAAGCTGGCGATCAATGCCCGCGGCCCTTACCGGCAATTGCTTGGCCTGGAGGATCAGGATATTGTGCTGGTTTGCGCAGCACGTCTCGAGCCGGTTAAGAATCATCGGGTGCTGATTGATCTGGTGGCCGGGTTGCGGGCCGAGTTTCCGATGATCAAGCTTGTGCTTCTGGGTGACGGACCACAGAGAGCAATGCTGGTACAGCATGCGCGTGAAGCGGGCGTTGCCGGGCACGTGGTTTTTGCGGGGTTTCGGCAGGATGTGGCGCTGGTTTTTAGCGCATGTGATTTTTTTGTCATGGCATCGCTCAATGAGGGTATGGGCCGCAGTGTGCTGGAGGCCATGTCGGTTGGGTTGCCTGTTGTGGTTGGCCGTGCGGGAGGTTTGCCGGCTATTGTTAATGACGGTGTGAACGGGTTTTTGGTGCCGCCGACGGAAGTGGATGCCTGGGTGAGGGCTGTTAAAAGGCTGCTGATGGATCCGGCGTTGAGGCTGCGTTTTAGCCGGGAGGCGAAAAAGGGCGTGCATGATGCCTACAGTGTGACGCATATGGTTCGTCAGATTGAGCAGGTTTACGCGGGGTTGTTTGTTTGATCATGTCATGATGGAAAAAATATTATGATTTGTGCGATACATCAGCCTCAGTATTTGCCATGGCTTGGATATTTTGACAAAATAGCCAGGGCGGATGTTTTTGTATTTTTAGATAATGCGCAGTTTAAAAAGAATGAATGGCAGAATCGAAACCGCATCCGTAATGCACGAGGATGGCAGTGGATCACCGTTCCGGTTTTGCATGATCACGGGCAGTTGATCAATGAGGTGCAGATGAATCCGGCCGTGGATTGGCGCCGGGAGCATGTGCGTTCCATTGAGCTGAATTATGCCAAGGCGCCGTTTTTTAAAGAATGTTGGCCGGAGTTAAGGTCAGTATATGATGAGCCTTGGCCCACATTGGGCGCGCTGAACATGGCTTTGGTGATACGGTTGGTGGCATTCCTGGGCATTACCACAAAGATTGTTACAGCATCGGCGCTGGGTGTGTCCACGACCAAAACACAGCGGCTGGTGGATATTTGCCGCGGCGTGGGTTGTGATGCGTATCTGGCCGGAGCCGGCGGCACGGATTACATGGATTTTGATCTGATGCATGCCTGTGGCATCAGCGTGACGGTTCAGGCCTACAGGCATCCGGTGTATCCGCAGGCTTGGTCGAGAGCCGAGGCTGATTTTCAGCCGTTTATGTCGATCCTGGACCTTGTGATGAATTGCGGTGAGCGGTCGTTGGAGGTTTTGAGAGACGGGTCATGATGCAAGTCGTCGATAATTTGCTTGCGCCATGGGGGGAAAGCCAAGATAATGATGGGCATTAGGGGATAATACCAGGAGGCTTTTATGAATATTCTTGCCATTGGCGCGCATCCTGATGATATTGAACTGGGGTGTGCCGGCACCATGCTCAGGTATGTGCAAGGTGGACACAAGGTTTATTATTTGATCATGAGCGAAGGGGCTGAGGGTGGTGATGCGCGCTTGCGTGTCAAGGAACAGGAGGATGCGGCGCGCCGGACAGGGGTGGTTCGCGTATTTTGGGGGAATTGTCCGGACACACAGTTTCATGTAACCCGTGAAATGGTATCGTTGATTGAGGGTGTGTGCGCGCAAGTCAGGCCGGATGAGGTTTATGTCAATTTTCCCCAGGATTCTCATCAGGACCATCGTGCCTTGGGCAAGGCGGTCATGTCGGCAACGCGGTATATCCCGAGGGTTCTTTTTTATGAGGACTATACGTCCCTTGATTTCAATCCAGAGATTTTTGTGGATATTTCCGATGTGATTGAAGAAAAGATTGAGGTCATTAAATTGCATCATTCACAGATCAAGCGCCAGCACCCTTCACGGCTGGACATACTTGAAAGTGTTCGTGCGGTGGCGCATTTTCGCGGGTTCCAGGGCAAGGTGCGCTACGCGGAGGGTTTTCGCCCGCTAAGGTATTTGAAGGTGTTATGATCCCGCATTCTCTCCCGACGATCAATGACCGGATGGTGGGCGCTGTTGTGGCGTCCTTGCGCGGCGGCCAGGTGTCCATGGGGCCGCAGGTGGCGGCATTTGAGGCTGCGTTCACGCAGAAGTTCGGGTTGGAGGCTGCCGCGGTTTCTTCAGGAACGGCCGCGCTTCATTTGAGTTTGCTGGCGCTGGGGGTTGGCGCGGGAGATGAGGTGGTCCTTCCTACGTATGTCTGCACGGCGCTTTTAAATGCCGTCAAATATACAGGGGCGGCGGCTGTTTTGACAGATGTTGATCTGCAGGACGGGAATATATCGGCGTCCGAGGTCAAAAAGAAATTATCACGGCGTACGAAGGCGGTCCTGGTGCCGCACATGTTCGGGTTTCCAGCGGATGTAAAGCCGCTCATGGCCTTGGGTGTTCCGGTGATTGAGGATTGTGCGCAGGCCATTGGCGCCCGGTATGGGTCTAAACAGGTAGGGACCATGGGCCGGATCAATATTTTCTCGTTTTATGCCACCAAGATGATGACAACGGGTGAGGGTGGTATGGTCGTTTCTGCGGATAAAAAGCTGATGGCGCGCGTTCGGGATTTGCTGGCGTATGATCATCGTGCGTTGTATCGGGTTCGTTATAATTACAAGATGACGGATATGCAGGCCGCGTTAGGGTATGTTCAATTGGGTGAGCTGGAAAATTTCATTGAACGCCGCAGGAAGATCGCCCTGTTTTATCATGACCGGTTCAAGGGGGCGGCGTGCACACGACCTGTGGAGGTGGCGTTAATGCGGTCGGTATATTATCGTTATGTGCTCAGAGTGAAATCGGTGGATAAGGTCATGGCGGCCATGGCGAAAAAAGGCGTGGTTTGTGCCAAGCCGTTGTTTCGGCCATTGCACAGATACTTGAAATTTAAAGGTTTTCCGGTGGCGGATCAATTGATGCAAGAGAGCGTTTCTTTGCCAATTTATCCGGCATTGTCGGATGGTCAGGCACGGCGTGTGGCCGATGCGCTGGTGCAGATTATTTAATGGGGTCTTAGGAGAGGATTTATCTATTTATGGATATCCAGGGCAAGCCGCAGGATTTTATCCGCGATATTGTGACAGCGCATGTGGGAGAAGGGCGTTATCCGGGTGTGGTGACGCGCTTTCCGCCGGAGCCGAACGGTTATTTACACATTGGCCATGCGAAGTCCATTTGTTTGAATTTTGGCATTGCGCGTGAAAACAACGGGCGCTGTCATTTGAGGATGGATGATACCAATCCTGCGAAAGAGGATGTGGAGTATGTTGATTCTATTATGGCCGATGTGAAATGGCTCATTGGCGGCTGGGCGGATCATGTGCTCGGGCTCAAGGCGGATGGTGTGCCTTATTTTGCCAGTGACTATTTTGATGCGATTTATGATTTTGCTGAGACGCTGATTAAAAAAGATAAGGCGTATGTTTGCGACCTTAGTCCCGAGGATACGGATAAGTTCCGTGGTGCGCCGGATAAGCCGGGTGTGGAAAGTCCGTTTCGCAACCGTTCGGCCAAAGAAAGTCTGGATCTTTTCCGCCGGATGAGGGCGGGCGAGTTCCCCGACGGATCTAGGACGCTGCGTGCGCGCATTGATATGGGGGCTCCCAATGTCTGGCTGAGAGATCCGATCCTTTACCGGATCCGCCATACGTCGCATCATCAGGCGGGAAATAAGTGGTGCATTTATCCCCTGTACGATTTTGCCCATGGTCTGAGTGATTACATTGAGGGCATTACGCACAGCATTTGCACGCTTGAATTTGAAGTCCACCGTCCCTTGTATGACTGGATCCTGGAGGCGCTTGAATTGCCTCGTTATCTGCCGCATCAATATGAGTTTGCCCGGTTGAATGTGACGCACACGGTCATGAGCAAAAGAAAGCTTCTGGAGCTTGTGCAAAAGGGTTTGGTGGCTGGTTGGGATGATCCGCGCATGCCCACGGTTTGCGGGATGCGCCGCCGCGGGTATCCGGCGGCAGCTTTAAGGGAATTTTGTCGCCGTATCGGTGTAGGTAAGGTTGAGAACATGATTGATTTGTCGCTTTTGGAGTTTTGTGTGCGCGAAGACCTTAATAAAACGGCACCGCGCGTGATGGCTGTTTTAAGGCCGCTTAAGGTTGTCATCGAGAATTACCCTGAAGATTTGACGGATACGCTTGATGCGGTGAATAATCCCGAGGACCCGTCAGCCGGGACGCGCAAGGTTCCGTTTGGCAGGGTGATTTATATTGAACAGGATGATTTTCGTGAAGAGCCCCCCAAGGAATTTTTTCGTTTGGCGCCGGGGCGTGAGGTGCGCTTGCGCTATGCATATCTGATTACCTGCCGGCACGCGGTTAAAGATCCTGTGACTGGAGAGGTTCTGGAGTTGCGCTGTACGTATGATCCGGCTACACGCGGTGGCAATACGCCGGATGGGCGTAAGGTTAAATCGACGATTCATTGGGTCAGCGCGGCCCATGCCATTGATGTTGAGGTCAGGCTTTATGACCGGCTTTTTACCTGCGAAGATCCCGGGCGCATTGAGGATGGTAAGGATTATAAGGAATTTCTCAATCCTGGTTCCTTGACCATTTTGCCCATGGTCAAGGCAGAGCCGGTGCTCGCAGCGGCTCAAACGGGTTGTGTGTATCAGTTTGAGCGGTTGGGGTATTTTTGTGTTGATCCCATGAGTTTTCCGGAGAAGAAAGTTTTCAACCGCACGGTGACGCTAAGGGATGACTGGGCCAGGATCGACAAGAAGAATACGTTCATGCCCTCCAAAAAGAAGGGGTAGGAAGCGGATGAAGAAAAAGTTTCTAAAGGCTGATGGCTGGGTCAAGGTCGTGGTGCAGACCAGGGTTTATTCCTTGCAGACGCTTTATGCCGCCGGGTACATTTTGATGGACAGGGCGTATGTTTATCTGGATATGGAATCCAAGGGTAAGGTTGCGGTGTGGCTTAAGCCAAAGAGGCGTTGTAATCTTGATCAGTTGGCCATGGAATTTTGCCAAGAGCTTATTCATTACGCGCATTATTTTTCAAATCTTAAAGTGAACGCGGCCAGCATGAAACTTTTGTTGCAGCGTGCGCTTTTCTCGGCAGCCCCTTCGTTGGCTGAGGGCGCATGAAAGCCCCGGATCTGAAGACAACAAGGGATGGTTTCCTGCTTCGGTTGCACCGCACGCTTTATCCTGCCGCGGTGCTGGCTGTGTTTAAGTCTGAATTTCCGGGTGTTGCGGTTTCCCGCAAGGGGTCATACTGGTTATTGATGTTGACGGGCAAGGATTCGGCGCAGGGTTTGGATGTGTTGGATCGGCTTTTAGTGTTATCCAGGGCACGGCGATGCCCATGACACGTCTGCCGGCAGGTACGCATGCCATTTTGCCTTTTCACGGCAAGAAAATCCGTGATCAATACCTGGTCAGTAATTTGATGGGTGCCTGGGATGTTCTTGGTGCGTCGGAATATCGCCGGCTCTGCGGCATGGAAGTTGATCCTGCCAGTGTTTTGGGGGTGAGATTGCTTCGCCGGGGTTTGCTGGTTGATGAGACAAATCTTGCCGGGGTTATCCAGGATTACAGGAATCTGAATGCTCATCTGTTTCTTGATAC
>JAZDPD010000006.1:0-7477 GCA_043798045.1 Candidatus Omnitrophota bacterium
TGGATTCAGGATTGGATGAATAACTACCCCAGGAAGATTTTGGGTTACAAGACGGCGAATGAAATGGCAAAGGAATGCTTGCAGGGTAACAATTGATCTTAAAGCTTATTTTTGTCGCACTATGAGTTACAATTCGCGTGATTTCTGTCCGGGTGACAACTTTCTTGACAGTATTTTGAAAAGTGATAGTATTTCGTTCTTAAATTTCTGTTAGATTGACAAACAAAGCGCAGCAGAACCGGTTGGCCGTGCTTTCAGATATGCGCGGGTGGTGAACACGTTCCTTCCACAATAGCTTTTTGAAAAGAACGTTGCCACCACTGGCAAGAAGTTGGATTGACAAACAAAGCGCAGCAGAACCGGTTGGCTGTGCTTTCAGATATGCGCGGGTGGTGAAATGGTAGACACGTACGTTTGAGGGGCGTATGCCGTAAGGTATGAGGGTTCGAGTCCCTCCCCGCGCACCAGATTCAAGACTGGGACACACAAAGTTTTATTTAAAAACTTTGTGTGTCCCAGTTTTTTATTTGGTATGATGATAAGAAATTGAGTTGTAGAGACGAGGCATTGCCTCGTCTCTGAATATTATGGGGGATTTTATGAGCATTATCGTCAGCGCGAGCATTTTATCATCGGATTTTGGAAAGCTTGCCGATGCGCTGGCCTTGTGCGAGCGTTCTGGCGTAGACCGTGTGCATGTGGATGTGATGGACGGGCATTTTGTTCCCAATATTTCAATCGGCGCTGTTGTGGTGGAGGCTGTTCGCCGTTATACCAAACTTCCTGTGGCGGCACATTTGATGATCGAGAATCCATGGGATTATCTTGATGCATTCATGGATGCCGGGGCAGATATGGTCGGGGTGCACGCGGAGTGTTACGGTACGCGCCGTGCGGCTTGCCGGGCGCATGGAGCCTATCCCAAAGAGATCGACGCGCTTGAAGTGCCTTTGCTTTTAAAGGATTTGCAGCGCATTCAATCTCGCGGGAAACAGGCTTGTGTGACCGTTAATCCCGGCACTCCCGTGGAGTGTCTTGAGCCTGTTTTGAGTGCTTTGGATGCGGTGCTTCTTATGTCCGTGAATCCCGGGTTTTCTGGGCAGAAGTTTATGCCCTCCGTTTTACCCAAGATTCATTGGTTGCGTTCCAGGGGGTTTGATCGTGATATTGCTGTTGATGGCGGTGTGAATGCCCAAACGGCGCCGTTGGTTGTTAAGGCGGGGGCCAACGTGCTTGTGACGGCCAGTTATTTTTTTTCCAGCCAGAATCATTCGGAGATTGTCGGCGGTCTGAAAAGGCTTGGCGCGTAGCAGGAGTTATTGAAATATGGTATATTTCAAGTGTCAGGCTTGTTTTGCATGAGAGGTTGTTATGTCATCATTGAAGAAAATATATTCAAACGCTCAGACCATGATGGAATATCTTTTAATCATGGTTATTGTCGTGGTCATTGTTTTTGGTGCCCTTTCGACCAAGACGGGCGGTGTTCTTGATAAGACACGCGACACGGCTGAAAAATATTTTCTTACAGGGTCTGCGGCGATTGTTGGCGGGTATTACGAGTCCAACGCGTATCATCAAATAGAGCCGCAAAAGATTGATGGCGACTGGTGCCCTTCTAAGACGGTGAATGGACGGACTGTTCGGGAGTGTGCTTGCCCGCGTCCGGCATTTGGCGGTAGGGCGTGTTATTAGACTGTTTTAGCTCTTGCGTTTATCCCTGACAAAATTACTTTTTTCCTGCCCCTTGGCAAACTTCTTAAGTTCCGCGCCAATTTCGCCTATTTGAGCCACATGGTTGATGGGGGTGACGGCATTGGAAACAATGCCAATAGAGATCGACAGTAATCCTGCTTTGACCTGGTTGCCTTGACGGTCTTTTCCGATAATATATCCTGCCTGACGGTCTTCTTCATTGTAGAAAGACAGGGCGACGGTGTCAAACTTGTCGATAATTCTCTGGCTGATATCATCAGCTCCGGCATCGTTGCATACGAAGACAAAGTCGTCGCCGCCAATGTGGCCGACAAACACGTTCTTGATGCCTGATTCCTTGCTGGCCTCAATGATGACGCGGGCGGTGGCCTTGATGATCTCATCGCCTTTTTCAAAGCCGTATTTATCATTGTATAGTTTAAACTTGTCCAGGTCGCAATAGCCCACGGCGAACAATTCCTTGCTCTGGATACGGTTCTGGAAATCTTCCATGATGGAGGCATTGCCGGGCAGATGGGTTAACGGGTTGGCGTCCAGGTTGCGGGTAGTCCTGGCCATGATCATGTTGATGCGCGCCAGAAGCGATTCCGGTTCGAATGGCTTGATCAGGTAATCATCAGCCCCGGCATTGATGCCGCTGACCATGTCTTTGGTGTCGCCTTTTCCGGTGAGCATGATGATCGGGACGTGGGATAAAAGGACATCCTTGCGCAGCTCTTTGCAAAACTCAGGGCCTGTCATGATGGGCATCATGTAGTCTGTGATAATGATGTCCGGGTTGCCGGTGCGTGCCTGCAGGAGACCTTCAGCGCCGTTATTGGCTTTGATGACGTCAAAGCGGTCTGATAATGTGAGTTCCAGGACATCCAGGATGTCTGCGTCATCATCGATGATGAGGATTCGATCGCGTTTCATGCGTCACCTGTCTTTGGGTTAATGGGTTCATGGTTCGTATGTGTTACCGGAATAGTAAAATGGAAAGATGTGCCGTGTCCCACTTCGCTGGTTACCCACATGCGCCCGAAATGGGCTTCAACAATATTCTTGGCCAGGGCAAGGCCCAGGCCCGTGCCCTTGACTTTCATGTTGATGTCGTTATCCACACGGAAAAATTCGTCAAAAATGCGCGACAGATCTTCTTTCTTGATTCCGATGCCGGTGTCAGCGACTTCGAAAGAAGCTTCGTCATGGGTGGTGTTAAGGTGTGTGTTGATGGAAATATTGCCGCCATTGGGTGTGAACTTGATGGCGTTGCTGATCAGGTTGATGAAGACACGGTCAACCTGGGTCGGGTCGTATTCAAGAAGCGGCATGTTCTGTGGGATATTGATCTTAAGGGTAACGCCTTTGTCCTTAAGCTGCGGCGTAAGCAGATCGGAGATATTCTCCAGCATCGGCTTGATGTCTTGACGGGCCATTTTCATCTCGACACGGCCGGATTCGATACGTGAAATATCCAGCAGGTCGTTGATGAGTTTGACCAGGTTGTCGGAGTGGCTGTTGATTTTAGCCAGGCGTTCTTTGACGGCAATGGGGATGTCGCCGACTTTTCCGGTCATCAGGATGGAGGCGTAGCCTTTGATGGATGTTAGGGGGGTTCGCAGTTCATGGGAAACCGCTGAGATAAACTCGGATTTCTTTTTGGAGATATCTTCGACCTCTCTTAAGACCTGGGATAATTCCTTGGTGCGTTCATTGACCTTGGTTTCAAGCATTTGGCTGGAGCGGTACACTTGTTCGAAAAGTTGTGAGTTTTCGATGGAGCGTGCCAGCTGGCTGGCGAGGATCGTGATCAACTCTTCGTCGCCTTCATTGATCGGGGCTGCGTTATAACGGTTGCCGACGAAAAGAATGCCGGAGACCCCGCGCTGGGTCAGCAGGGGTGAAAGGATAAAATGTTCTGTTTCAAAAAGTTCAATAATGCGGGCGCGTGTCATTTGTGATGCGCTCAGTGATGAGAATGTTTTATCGTTTTGCAAGGCAGCCAGGAATTGCTGGTCTTTCACAAGTTCTGCGATGGCGTGCTCGGTTTTCGAATCGTCAGTGCCGATGTTGATGCGCAGGATAAAGTCGGGCAGTGTTTCGCAGGTCAGGACCAGGACGCGGGAAAAGCCCATGTTGGCCGCGACTTCCTTGTTGATTTTCTGGAAGATTTCCTGTTCATCCATTGTCATGCTCATGGTGCGTGCCAGTTTCTGGAGGGTGTTCAGGCCAGTGAGTCGTCGGTCAAGTTCTTCCTGGGTCTTGTTTAATTCCAGGTCTGTTTTGACAATGAGTTTGGCTTGTTCATCCAGTTCGTTGAAGGAGCTCATGATCTTGTCAAAAGAGGATTTTAATTCCTTGTATTCTTCGTTTTTCCCGATAAGGACATAAGCGAGCGTGCTGATACCTATGAACAAAAACAGGCTTATCCCGATTAGAATGGGGATCATATCAAATGATAGGATTGGATTTGTGGGGTTTATCATATTTTATCCAATGGCCAGTAATGTGATGCTTCCGTTAGACAGTTGAGTTGCTGTGCTGCTTTGCGGGGTGCGCAGTGGTGATGTTTCACCAAAGGTGTACATCCCGAAAGTGGGTATGTGATGCCCGAATATTTCATGGATGGCCAGCAGATTTTGTGATGCGCCGCGCCCCAGGATCTTTTGACGGATCAGTGATTCAAATATAATAATAAGTTTGGGCGGTTTTCCAAGCATTTTTTTGCGTAGATCCTGGGCTGCGTCTGTGACACTTTGTCGGCAGGTGTCTTTGTTGGTGATCATCAGGTGAACTTTGCTTCCTGCGGGGACATCTCCCTGGCATACAATGCTTCCGTCCTGAAGGATATCTACAGGGTTGCGTATCAGGTATTCGCGGGGTATGTTGGTGTTGATGCCCAGCGGGTAAAGCATGTGGATGTCGTTGCGCGTGGAGGCATTCTCTGTGTCATTGGCGAGGAAATAGTTTTTGTATAATTCAGCGGCGGGTTGGCCGTCAATGGTTTTGATGATATGACCTGTGGATTCATCGATGATGTGTGGTTTTCCAAGCGGTTGCCAGCTGTATCTCGTGGCGACAGTGACCGTATTGGCACCACCGATGAGTAATCCTGTGGCCGCGTTCTTGAGCAGTTTTTCCTGATGTGAGTATTGTGACTGCAGGTTTTTGAGGCTTTCAACGCCAATGGCACCGGCAATGGGGAGGGCGTATCCGAGGATGTCCTGGATGCCGGTATAAAAAGCGTTGCCGTTGCCGTAAAGTCCGTTAAAGAAATAAAAACAGCCGTTGCGCTGGTGGAAGGTTTGATGTTTGAGCAGAACCTGGGCAAAGCTGGACCCGTTTTCACGCGTGAGGGTGGTTTTGAAGTTTTCGAGGCTGGCGCTGGCGAAGTGGATTTCATCCGATACAATGGCCAGGATGCCGACACCGCGCGGTTCAATCCGGTTGTTGACAATGACGGCAGGCGTTGTTGCCCCGATCAGGTGTTCTGGTTGAAGGATGCGCTGGACTGTGCTGAGTGCCTCAGTTGTCAGATAAGATGCTGTTGAAAAGACAAGTACGACGTCCGAGTGGACGGTATTCAGGATTGCCTTGACTTCGACAGCGGCGGCCCGGACAGCTTCAATGGGGTCGCTGGCAGATGAGAAACCTGTCCCGATAATGGTTGGCATGATGAAAAACCTTCCTGCTCCGATCAATGTAAATAAATAACTAACTATATCTATTGTATGTCGAAGCAAGAAGGTGTCAACAAAAGGGCAAGATTATCCTATGGCCTGCTGGCCTTCTTCTCCCGTGCGGATACGAATGCAGCGGTTTAATTCTGTTACGAAGATCTTGCCGTCGCCGATTTTTCCGGTTCTGGCCCCCTTGATGATGGCGGCCAGTGTGCGGTCGACAAACTCGTCATTGATGGCAATGTCGACGCGTATTTTCCTTAAAAGATTTCCTGTTTCTTTAACGCCGCGGTAGTATTCATCAACTCCCAGTTGGCGGCCGTGGCCAAGGGCTTCTGAAACAGTAACAAGATTGACTTCTGCGTTGTAGAGTTCTTTTTTGACATCGTCAAGGCGATGGGGCTGGATGATCGCGGTGATTAGCTTCATGATGTTTTCTCCTATTTTGTAGGGGCGACCCTTGTGGTCGCCCTGAACAGGGCAGGCACAAGGCCTGCCCCTACATATTAATTATTCTAGCATGGTGTACGCGCGTTCGTAATGCTGGGTGATATCAAGCCCCATGATCTCTTCTTCGGGGCTGACGCGAAGCCCAAAGACTTTATCAACGGCCAGGGCAATGACAGCGGTAACGGCAGCGCAGTAAACGACAGTGAATCCTGCCGCGATAAGTTGTGTTTTAAAAGCAGCCAGGTTGCCCAGAAGAAGGCCGTTGGCACCGGCGCTGTTGACCGCGGTGGTGGCAAAAATACCGGTGGCGATCATGCCCCAGAAGCCGCCAACGCCATGGACACCAAAGGCATCCAGGGAGTCGTCATAACCGAATTTCTGTTTAATGGTGCTGACAGCAAAGAAGCTTAATGGTCCGATGACAAATCCGATGACCATGGCCGCCCAGGGTTCGACAAATCCGCACGCTGGTGTGATGGCCACCAGCCCGGCGATGACGCCGGAGATGGTGCCGAACATGGTGGGTTTTCCTGTGGCCATCCACTCCACAACGGCCCAGCTGACAGCTGCCGCGGCGGCGGCAAGGTTGGTGGTGACAAAGGCATTTGAAGCAACGGCATTGGCCGCAAGCGCTGAGCCTGCATTAAAACCCAGCCAGCCGAACCACAAAAGGCCTCCACCTAAAACAACGAGGGGCAGATTATGCAGCGTCGGGCGTGTAAGCCCTAAACGCTTTCCTAAAATCATGGCGCTCACAAGCCCGGCCACGCCGCAGTTGATTTCAACGACACAGCCTCCGGCAAAGTCCATGACACCCAGGTTCCGTAACCATCCGTCAGCGGCCCAGACCATATGCGCGATCGGGATATAGACGAAGGTAAGCCACAGGGCGGTGAATATTAAAAAGGATGAGAACTTGATGCGTTCCACCAAAGACCCGATCACAACGGCCGGGGTGATGACGGCAAACATCGCCTGAAAGATCATGAAGGTGCTGTGCGGAATGGTGGGTGCGTAATCAGGATTGGGGGTAGCTCCAACGCCGCGCAGGCCGAACCACTCAAAGCCGCCGATAAAGCCGTTGCCGTGGCTAAAGGCCAGTGAATAGCCGTAGATGGCCCAGAGTAAAAGGATCATGCCCAGGCAGGCGAAGCATTTCATGAGGATGGAAAGGATATTCTTGCGGCGCACCATACCGCCGTAGAAAAAGGCCAGCGCGGGGGTCATAAGCATGACTAGCGCGGCGGAAATGAGGACCCAAGCGGTATCCCCGGCATTGATGTTAAGTTGTGTTTCCATGAAGCATCCTCCTTTGGATTGCCCGCCGCAACGCGGGTGAAATAAAAAGGCCCGAACACTCCATGGACATGGAATTTCCGGGCTTCATTGCCTGAATAAAAGTAGCTTCATTGCTTTTTCAGACCGACAGCGCTGCCGGAACTGAAATATTGAAGGAAATATAAACGTTTAAGCGGAAAATGTCAAGGCGGAAGTGCAACGACCCGTTGCACCGCGAATTGTAACTCATAGTGCGACAAATTTGAGCTTTAAGATCAATTGTTACCCTGCAAGCATTCCTTTGCCATTTCATTCGCCGTCTTGTAACCCAGAATCTTCCTGGGATAATTGTTCATCCAGTCCTGAATCCA
>JAZDPD010000165.1:0-8401 GCA_043798045.1 Candidatus Omnitrophota bacterium
CTTGCGCTTAGTGTTACAATTTCTCTGCTCCATAGGTCTCCTGTTCTTTGCTTGTTCGCAACTTACAAAGTAACAGTTATTTTTCAGATCTATGGAGCTCTTTTAAATTTTTCCTGTCGCACTTGTGATTACAATTTTCCATTTACAAAAACATGACAAACAGAAATTCATATGATATATTTCTACTATGAAAAGACTACTACTACCCCTCACTATTCTTTTTGCCCTTTCAGTATCCGTAGCACATGCCACCACCAAAACAATCACGCTTCAGGATGGATCAACCATCAATGGTGATGTGATGCTCATGGAGCATGGTACTTATACAATAAAAACCAAAACCATGGGGGAAGTCAAAGTATCTGCCGCCAACATAGCCACGATATCCGATGATACTTTTGGCGAATCCAAGATAATCCCAGCAAAAAAGAACAAATCAAACATAGCCTCTTTACCCGAATTCCAGGCCATGCAAAACAAAATTTCCAGCAATCCGGATATCATCGCCGACATTCAGAAACTCATGGAAGATCCTGAGATCATGCAGATCTTAAGCGACCCATCATTCATTGCTGCGCTGCAATCCGGGAATGTCAACGCCCTAAAATCCGACGCACGCATCAATCATCTGGCCAATAATCCCAAGATGCAGGCCTTGATGAACAAAGTTCAAAACAGCAACTAACCTTTTATCACACTTAAATTTCTTTCAACATTTTCAAACCATGGCGCAATTGCCCGCAGGCTGCGGCAATATCCTTGCCACGGGGGGTGCGCCACGTTGTGATAATGCCCTTGCTTTCCAGCGCTGATTTAAAACGAATAATCTCTTCTTTAGAGGGCGGGTGGTAGGAAAACTCACCGACAGGATTATAAGCGATCAGATTGATCTTGCACAACCAGCCTTTTAAAAGCATCTCTAATTCACGCACAGCCTGCTGTGTACATGTCAGATCTTTAATCAAAATATACTCGAATGTCACCTGGCGGTCCGTTTTATCCGCATAGGCACGCGTAGCCGCGATCAACTCCCGCAAGGGATACTTGCGATTAACCGGCATCAACTGCGAACGAAGCCCATCCTCCGATGCGTGAAGCGACACCGAAAGTTCAATCTGCAGGCCTTCATCCGACAGTCGCCGTATGCCTTCTACAAGCCCGCATGTCGAAATCGTAATGCGCCGCGCCGCAATCTGAAAGCCTTCGGGTGCGTTCAACAGCCCAACGGCCTTGATAACCTGATCATAATTATCCAAGGGTTCGCCCACCCCCATAAAAACAATATGTGTCACCTGCCCCATATCCTGGCATTTCTTCATGGCCCACAACACCTGGCCTATAATCTCTCCCACGCTCAGCTGCCGTTTAAACCCGCCCAGTCCGCTGGCACAAAAACGACAGGCATATTTGCACCCGGCCTGGGATGAAATACACAATGTTGCACGTTTTTCAGTCGGAATGTAAACTGTTTCGATGAGCTGCCCGTCAACAAGGGCAAAAAGGAATTTTCGCGTACCATCCTCTGAAACGCATACATCTTTCTCGATGAGAACAGGAAACGGAATTTCTACCGCCAATTTCTCACGCAGGGATTTCGGAAGGCTGGTCATCTCTTCCCAGGAAAAAGCAAGCTTCTTGTAGATCCAGTCAAACACTTGAGCAGCACGATACGCAGGCTCACCACAACTTTTAAATCTTTCTTCAAGTTCAACGCGTGTTACACCGCAAACATCGCCCGACATAACCTTATTTCTGACCGGGAACAGTGAACTGACCGACTTTACGAAACTTTTCGTAGCGCGCTTCCAGCAAATCCTCGCCATCCAGTGCTTTCAAGCGCTTTATCTGCTTTAATAGGGCCGCTTTAAGTGCTTCTGCCACCTCGGTCGGATTATAATGCGCCCCACCCAAAGGCTCTGGAATAATCTCTTCAATGATGCCAAACTTGATCAAATGCTCGCCAGTTAATTTCAACGCCTCGGAAGCCTCGGAAGCCTTTGTCGCACTGCGCCACAAAATCGAAGCACAGCCTTCCGGAGAAATAACTGAATAGTAGGCATTCTGCAAAATAATAACATGATCGGCAACCCCAACACCCAACGCCCCACCGCTGCCGCCTTCACCAATAACGGTCGCGATAATTGGAGTTTTAATCTGCATCATATCGCGCAAATTCTCCGCAATCGCCTGCGCCTGGCCACGCTCTTCCGCGCCGATACCGGGAAAAGCACCCGGAGTATCGATAAAAACAAGCACCGGGATCCCAAAGCGCTCCGCCACATGCATCAAGCGCATGGCCTTGCGATACCCCTCAGGATGGGCACAACCAAAATTTCGCTTCACATTCTCCGAGGTATCCCGCCCCTTCTGCTGACCCAAAACCATGACCGGCTCATCATCAATCTTGGCCAGACCACCCACCATGGCCATGTCATCCGCAAAAAGACGGTCGCCATGAAGCTCCATGAAATCCGTCATCATCATATTGATATAATCCAATGTATACGGCCTCTTGGGATGGCGCGCAATCTGAATACGCTGCCAAGCCGTCAAATTGCTGTAAACCTTGGACTTGATATTCTCCAGCTTTTGCTCCAGCTTCTTGATCTCGGGATCAAACTCAATATGCTTATCGCTTAACTTCTGAAGCTCATTGATCTTCTGCTGTATCTCTTTAATAGGCTTTTCAAATTCCAATGCCATGAGTACGACTCCTTCAGTCAACAATCGTTACTTCCGTGCTCATCGGCACGACCTTAAAAAGTTCTTCCACATCAGGATTGCGCATGCGCACACAACCCGCTGTCACCTGCTGGCCCACCTTGTCCGGCTCAACCGTTCCATGTATGCCATAACTCTGCAAGTCAAACCCCATCCAACGAGACCCCAACACATTATCAGGACTTTCCGGAGGAATGGCCGCCCCCGCCTTATACCAGACAGGATCCACCAGTTTTGTCACAATCTTAAACTTCCCGACCGGCGTTGAATTGTTAATACCCGTTGACACATGATAAACTTTAAGAATGTCATTATCGCTTTTAAGCATCAGCACATTCTGCGACTTATTGACACCGATAGAAATCTTTCCCGTCCAAATACGCAATTTTTGTCCAACACGTACCATATCCGTGGTCATCCCGTTGGATGCCTTCACCAAATCCATGGTCACGTTGTACTGCTTGCATATCTTGCCCAACGTATCCCCCGGGACCACTTCATAAACCACCGTCCGCGGAGTCGGAATACTGGAAAATAGAATCTTCATATTAAGCGCGTAAAGTTCCTGCTCTGCCTGATCAATATTCTTTAAATCCGGATGTTCGACCATGATCTGCTGATACAAGGCCCTGGCCTCCAAAAGCTTACCTTCCGAACCCATCGCCTGCGCCTGTTTGTAAATATCTTCCGCCGGGGACGTCAAAAGCTTGACATTCTTATCCCCAGCCTGGCCACAACCAGCCGCCAGCATCATCACGCCCGCTATCCATAACACAACCAATTGTTTCACAATCGCCTCCGCATATTCACGTAACAATCAATAAAATAAAACCGCCAGACTAAACCCCAGGATCGATCCCACAAAAACCTGTATCGGCGTATGACCCACAAATTCCTTCACCCGCTCCACACCAACCGGCTTACTCCAATACATATCATCCAGCACCTTATTCAACACTTCCGCCTGCTGACCCGATTGACGCCGAACTCCCTGGGCATCAAACATGGTCACCATGGCAAAAACAGCCGCCAGCGCAAACATGCCAGAATCAAAGCCATACTCCAAACCCGCACTCGTCGCCAGTGCCGCCACACCTGCCGCATGGCTGGAAGGCATGCCGCCAGTTCCGATAAACCAGCGGAAATTAAATCTTTTGCCGCGCAAGATATTGATAATCATTTTAATCCCCTGCCCGATAATCCATACCGAGACCGTGATAATGAATATCTTGTTCTGCAATATTTGGGCAAAAGCGCCAGCTAAATCAAAACTATGCATAAATAATATATTTTATAAAAAAGATTAACTCCGCCTTACCGCTTCCCGATCACCAGCTACCTGTCCACTTAAGAAATACACGGTAATCAGACCTACATTATATTGAGTAGAATACAAAATGCAAGAAAAAGGAAACAAAGGATCGAATGAAACATTAATTCAACACATTCATCTAAATAATTTACAAAGTCATACCCACCCCACTAATTTGTTTTACTTTCAACAAATATTGTGATATATACAAGCTTCCGTATCCCTTGTTACCACTCCTTTAATCAAGGAGATCAAGACATGCTGGCCAGATCATTTACATTCGGACTTTATGGACTAGACGCGTATCCTATTACAATTGAAGTAGATGTGAGTAAAGGGCTTCCAAGTTTCACCATCGTCGGACTTCCTGACAGTGCCATCCGGGAAAGCAAGGAACGTGTCCGCGCAGCTATTAAGAATTCAGGATTAAATTTCCCTTCGGCCAGAATCACCATCAACCTGGCACCGGCAGATACGCCCAAAGAAGGCCCTGCCTTTGATCTTCCCATCGCCCTTAGCCTTTTGGCCGCCACCGAACAACTGCCCCCTGAAAAGCTCATTCAATTCGCCGCCCTGGGAGAACTATCCCTGACCGGACACATCAAACCAATTGCCGGATGCTTACCCTCTGCCATGGCCTCAACACAGGTCCGCCCTGAACCGCTAAACGGTCTTATTGTGCCCAAAGGAAACGCACAAGAAGCATCTCTTGCTGAACTGGCGCGCATTTTCCCATTTGAAACATTAAATGATGTGCGTGAATTCCTGATAACACCTGAAAACTGCGCACCTTTTCCAGCAGTCGCTGAGATCGGCTCAACAGATCCGTTCCAGGATCCGGTTGATTTCGCTGATGTCAAAGGACAAACCCTGGCTAAACGGGGACTTGAAGTTGCCTGCGCCGGAGGACACAATGCCCTTTTCATCGGTCCACCCGGCAGCGGTAAAACCATGCTCGCCCGACGTATCCCAACCATCCTGCCGCCATTAACACGCGAAGAAGCACTGGAAGTCACTAAAATATCTTCCATCGCCAACCTGACCAAAGAAACCGCCAGCCTCACCCTCACGCGCCCCTTCCGTGCGCCGCATCATACCGCATCAACCATTTCTCTGGTCGGCGGCGGATCAGAACCAAAACCCGGCGAAGTCACCCTGGCCCATAACGGGATACTCTTTCTCGATGAACTTCCTGAATTCAGCCGCAGTGCACTGGAAGCACTCCGCCAGCCTTTGGAAGACCGCCATGTGACCATCGCCCGCGCACGACGCACCATAAAATTCCCGACAAAATTTACCCTGATCGCAGCCATGAACCCCTGCCCGTGCGGTCACCTGGGCGACCGACAAAAACCCTGCCGCTGCTCCAACCTCCAGATCCAGAACTACCGCGGAAAAGTATCCGGCCCCTTGCTGGATCGCATTGATATTCATCTGGATGTGGCCGCGCTAAAAACAGATGACCTTCTTAACGCACCCAACGGTGAAACATCAACGATTATCCGTGAACGCGTTATCAAGGCCCGTGAAATACAAATCCAGCGTTTGGCACAGGACGGGATATTCTCCAATGCGCAAATGTCACACCGCCATATCAAGAAATACTGCGCCCTGGAGAAGGAATCCGGCATCCTTCTGCGGCAAGCTGTCGAAAGCCTGGGATTATCCGCCCGGGCCCACGACAAAATCCTGCGCCTGGCGCGAACCATTGCTGATCTGGATGCCACAGAAAACATCCTCACCCGGCACTTAGCCGAAGCCATCAGCTACCGCTCGCTGGACAGGACTTAGTGTTAGTTAATCTGTTACTGATCTGGATAAAACAGGAAATATCCCCTGGCAGCGCAAAGATCCCGATATTATACGAGAATGCCGTCACGCTTTCATCGCCGAGCACTGCACCAGAAGATGGCGGCTCAACGGCAACCAATACAAACAGAACCATCCAGATTGCAACAAGAAATTTTTTCACGACATTACTCACGCAAAAGCGATATTGATCACATCATGCCGACCGACAACACCCACCAGCTTATCGCCCTCATAAACAGGAATCGTCAAGGCATTTTGTTTGTGCATCATCGCCACGGCCTTGGCAGCCGTATCCGTATGTTGCAAACGCACAAACTGTGAATTAACGAATCCACTGACAGGCTGCTCCGCGATCCTGTTGAGTGCCTGCACCCGATGCGACCCTGTCAGCCCCATATCCATCAAATTCAGGAAATCATGAGTCGTAAATATCCCCACAACCCTGCTTTCATCATCAGGCGCAACAACCAGTATCCCATTGATACGGTAGCGCAACATAAGGTGCGCCAGATTGCGGATCGATACATCCGCCTTCACCTTGATCGGATGGTCATTCATGATATCACTGACAGGAAGATTAAGCATATTATCCTCAACAACCTCTCATTGTTTGGGCTGACGCATAAGACAAAAATTATACAACTTCAAACACATGTCTTCCGCCATCGGACTATCAATGACAAACCTGATCCCCACACTATAAACATCATCATTACTGATCTCACCAGCCCAAACCACCTCACCCGTAAGGTTAATAGTGCCTTCAAAAGGGATTTCCAGCACAAGACGGATTACCTGCCCCTTCAAAAACTCAATGTCCCCCTGCAAACAACAACCCTGATGGTGCATGTCCGTAATAATAACCGAATCATACCGTGGCGGCCCATCAACCACCCGGCATTTCGCTGACATGTTTACAACAATACGCTGCCACTCTCTTTGTTCTTTGTCAATCATATCCATATATCCTTAACCTGTATCATTAACAAAATCCGCGCACTTTAATAGTTCACTATTAAAGCACGCGGATCTGTTCATGACAAGCGCTTCCTCATCGAGTTAAAAAGATCAAACCCCTGCCATCATGGCCGAAACATCCTCAGCAGCTGTTAGAGTCTTCTTGATCCCGAATTTCTCAACCAGAACTTTGGCCACATTCGGTGACAAAAATGCCGGCAGCGTCGGTCCAAGTCGAATATTCTTAACTCCAAGATACAAAAGTGCCAAAAGGACCGTAACAGCCTTCTGTTCATACCAGGCAATATCATACGAAATCGGCAGCTTGTTGATATCATCCACACCAAACACTTCTTTAAGCTTAAGGGCAATGACCGCCAGCGAATAGGAGTCATTGCACTGCCCGGCATCCAGAACGCGCGGAATCCCGCCTATATCCCCCAACGGGAGTTTATTATAGCGATACTTGGCGCACCCGGCTGTCAGGATGATCGTATCTTTAGGCAATGCATTGGCCACATCCGTGAAATACTGGCGATCCTTCATGCGACCGTCACATCCTGCCATGACCACAAAGCGCTTGATTGCGCCGGATTTCACCGCCGCCACAACCTTATCTGCCACAGCCATCACCTGGTTATGAGCAAATCCACCGACAATCTCGCCCTTTTCAAGTTCTTGAGGCGGCGGACATGTTTTGGCCATAGCGATAATCCCCGAAAAATCCTTTCGCCCATTAACGGGCCGCTCGGCGATATGCTTTGCCCCGGGATAACCGGCCGCACCGCTGGTGAACATACGGCTTAAATACGTACCCCGGATAGGAATAATGCAATTGGTCGTCATCAAAATCGGCCCATTGAATTTCTCAAAGTCCTCATTCTGATGCCACCAGGAACTGCCATAATTCCCGACCAGATTGTCATACTTCTTAAACTTCGGATAATAATGTGCCGGTAACATTTCACTGTGCGTATAAACGTCTACCCCGGCGCCCTTCGTCTGCTCCAGAAGGTCTTCCAGATCACGCAAATCATGCCCCGAAACAATGATCCCGGGATTCTTACGTACACCCAGATTCACCTTGGTGATTTCTGGCGCGCCAAAAGTTGTAGAATTAGCTTTATCAAGCAAGGCCAGCGTTGCAACCGCGATCTCACCGGTCTTTAACGTGAGCCCGACAAGAACATCTGCTGAAAGATCTTTGGTTGTCGCGGCAAAAGCCGTCACTACATGATCATAAATAAGTACGTCTTCATAGCCTAACTCAGCCGCATGATGCGCATAGGCACAAATACCCTTAACACCATACGTCACCAATTCACGCAATGAACGGATATCCTCATCAGCTGTTAATAAAACCCCCACAGCCGCAGCCTTTTGGCGAATCCTTTCATCTGTTGTTAATTCCCATGTGGCACACTCCGGCAAAACGCCCGATTCACTGCCGCAAGAACATCCGCAACCTGAGCCGCAACCGCCAAGCGCTTTAACACGCCACGCATCGCGCACCTTAACCGCTTCACGAATATACCTGATGATAACCTCCTCATCAAAATTGGCATTGGTAATGGTGGTAAATATGGCTGTCGTCATAAA
>JAZDPD010000007.1:0-4363 GCA_043798045.1 Candidatus Omnitrophota bacterium
TGGATTCAGGATTGGATGAATAACTACCCCAGGAAGATTTTGGGTTACAAGACGGCGAATGAAATGGCAAAGGAATGCTTGCAGGGTAACAATTGATCTTAAAGCTTATTTTTGTCGCACTATGAGTTACAATTCGCGTGAGTTTTGTTTGTTTGACATCATTCTTGCAATTTAAATTTGCTTTGTTACAATACACGGAATTATGAATACACCAGAACTGATGGATAAAGTCGTTGCCCTTTGCAAACGACGCGGTTTTATCTTCCAATCTTCCGAGATCTACGGCGGCCTTAATGGTGCCTGGGATTACGGCCCCATGGGATCGGAGCTCAAGCGTAACGTCAAGAATGCCTGGTGGAAGGCGGTTGTCCAGTCGCGCGATGATATGGTCGGCCTTGATGCCTCGATCCTGATGCATCCGAAAACCTGGGAAGCGTCTGGCCATATTAATAATTTTTCCGATCCTTTTGTCAAATGCCCTGCTTGTGGCAAGTTTTACCGCCAAGACAAGGTGTGGGATGAGATATGGAACTGTGCCTGGAGCAAGTCTCTGATAAAAATTATGGCCGGGGATAAAGACACAAAACATCTTTTCCATTGGGCTAAAGGGCCTGGCAAAAGTCTGGCTCCTAATTTGTCTCTTGTTAAAGAGCCTGAAGTGACCATTTCTTTTCTTGTTGATCTGCATAATTTTTATGATGGCGTCAATTTGAATTTTCAGGGCTTTATGAAAAGAATGGCGTGTGAACAGAATGGGACCGAGCGTACGCCTTGTCCTGCCTGTGGAGGGCCTCTTCCGGAGATTGGCGTTGCGGCGAACTTAATGCTTAAGACCGTGCTGGGGCCTGTTGAAGAATCGGGAGAAAAAGTTTTTTTGCGCCCCGAAACGGCCCAAGGAATCTTTGTTAATTTTACCAATGTCATTGATTCAACTCACAAGAAACTTCCTTTTGGTATCGCCCAGATCGGAAAGTCTTTCCGTAACGAGATCACGCCAGGCAATTTCACGTTTCGCACGCGTGAGTTTGAGCAGATGGAAATTGAATATTTCACGTTGCCTGACCGGGCTCCGGCATGTTATCGGGAGTGGATCAGCGCGCGTCATCAGTGGTATCTTGATCTGGGCATCCGTCCGGAGAATTTAAAGCTGCGTGAACACGGGCAGGATGAGTTGGCCCATTACGCGGCGGGTTGTACCGATATTGAGTATCTTTTTCCATTTGGATGGTCCGAGCTGGAGGGGATTGCCAACCGCACGGATTATGACCTTAAACAGCATGCCCAGTTTTCAGGGAAGAAATTGATTTATAAAGACCCTGTGACGAACCAGGAGTTTTACCCTTTTGTCATAGAGCCTTCGGGCGGGTGTGATCGCGGCACCCTGGCCTTTCTGGTGGATGCTTACCATGAAGAGATGGTTAATGACGGGGTGCGTGTGGTCATGAAATTTCACCCGGCGCTGGCTCCGGTCAAGGTGGCCATTTTCCCGCTTCTTAAGAAGAACGCGGATCTGGTGTCGCTGGCAAAAACGCTCAAGTCTGATCTTAAGAAAGAATGGAATTGCGTTTATGATGATACGGGTGCTATCGGCAAGCTTTACCGCCGTCAGGATGAGATCGGAACGCCTTTTTGCGTTACGGTTGATGTCCAGTCGTTGGAAGACAGGCAGGTGACGGTGCGTGAGCGCGACACCATGCAGCAGACCCGTGTTCCGGTGGAGAATCTGAAGGTTTATTTGCGTGAGAGGCTCGCGTAGGGGCGTTGCACGTAACGCCCGTACATGCGGCAAGAATTATTATAAATCGTAGGGGCGGATTTGATGTCCGCCCGAATAAAAAAAGAAGGAGTAGTGCAGATGGCAACAAAACACGTTTATTCATACGGCGCTGGCAAGGCTGAAGCCAAAGGCGCGGAGCTGAGCAAAAATGTGCTCGGCGGCAAGGGGCTTGGTTTGATGGAGATGTCTTCCATTGGCATACCGGTTCCGGCTGGTTTTACGGTCACGATCCAGACTTGCGAAGAGTATTACACGATTGGCCGCAAGCTTCCCAAGGGTCTTGAAAAAGAAGTTATTGATGCTGTTAAGAAACTTGAAAAAAATACCGGCAAAAAACTGGGCGATCCGAATGACCCGTTGCTGGTTTCTGTCCGTTCCGGCGCGGCACGTTCGATGCCCGGGATGTTGGAAACGATCCTGAATCTTGGGTTGAACGATGTTTCCGTCGAAGGTTTAGCCAAGAAGACCGGCAATGCGCGTTTTGCCTATGATTCTTACCGTCGTTTTATCCAGATGTTTTCATCCACGGCAATGGGCCTTTCCAAACAGCCGATGGAAGATATGCTGCATCAGATGAAGCATGATCTGGGCATCAAGAATGATCCTGAAATTCCTGCCGAGAAGCTCAAGGAGCTTTGTGCGCAGTTCAAGGCGTTTTACAAGCAGAACAAGGGTCAGGAGTTTCCGCAGGATCCGTACAAGCAGCTTTGGGGTGCCATCATGGCTGTTTTCAACAGCTGGGAAGCCGAGAAGGCTGTGACGTATCGTCGCGTCGAGAAGATCACGGATTTAAAGGGCACGGCCGTTAATATCGTCCAGATGGTTTTTGGTAACAAGGGTGAGAATTCCGGTACGGGTGTTTGTTTCACACGCGATCCGAATACCGGCGCCAATGAATTTTATGGCGATTATCTGATCAACGCCCAGGGTGAGGACGTTGTAGCGGGTATTCGTACGCCGCTTAAGCTTTCGTCATTGCGTGATCAGATGCCCAAGCCGTACGAGCAGTTGTGTGCGGTGCGTGCGATCCTTGAGTCCTATTATAAGGAAATGCAGGACCTTGAGTTTACGATCGAAGACGAGCAGCTTTATATGCTGCAGTGCCGTACCGGCAAGCGTTCTCCGGCGGCGGCTTTTGCCATTGCGGTTGATCATGCGACCAAGCCGTTGTTGTCCAAGGCTGAAGCGAACAATCTCGTCAAGAAGGGGTATTTGCCCAAGAAGTGGGCTGAAGTGGCTGTCAAGCCTGTTATTACCAAGGAACAGGCTGTCATGCGTTTGACTTCGGATGATATCGAGCGTTTGTTTTATCCGATCATTGACACCAAGAAGGTGAGTATCCAGCAGCTTAAGGATGCACGTATCGCCGGCGGTATTAATGCTGTTCCGGGTGCGGCTTCGGGCAAGGTCGTCTTCACGGCGGCTGAGGCTGAAGAGATGGCTGGCAAGGGTGAACTGGTTATCCTGGTCCGCAAGGAAACTTCTCCCGAGGACGTTGGCGGCATGCACGCGGCCAAGGGTATCTTGACGGCAACGGGCGGCAAGACATCCCATGCAGCGGTTGTGGCACGCGGCTGGGGCAAATGTTGCGTGGTTGGTTGCGAAGCGATCAATATCAATTACGAGAGCAAAGAGATGGTTGTGAGCGGCAAGATCATCAAGCAGGGTGATTTCATCACTTTGGATGGTTCAGCCGGTGAAGTTTATATTGGTGGGTTTCCTTTGATGGATCCTATCCTTCCGGCGGCGTATTCGACGCTTCTGAAGTGGTCGGATGCCATCCGCACGATCAAGGTCCGTACGAATGCCGATACGCCCTACGATGCCAAGAAGGCCATCGAGATGGGGGCTGAGGGTATTGGCCTTTGCCGTACAGAGCATATGTTTTTTGATACCGAGGAACGCCGTCTGGCGATCCAGGAAATGATCGTGGCAGAATCTGTTGAAGCCCGTAAGGGTGCTTTGGCCAAGCTGTTGCCGATCCAGCGGGAAGATTTCTATGGCATTTTCAAGGCCATGGATGGTTATCCAGTTACGATCCGTTTGATCGATCCGCCGTTGCATGAGTTTACGCCCAAGGATGATGCGGGTGTTGACAAGCTGGCGAAGATCACAGGATTATCTCCTGAAAAGATCAAGCATCGTTGTGAGCAGTTGCATGAATCCAATCCGATGCTCGGGCATCGCGGATGTCGCTTGTGCATCACCTATCCCGAGATTCTGGAGATGCAGGTTACGGCGATCATTGAAGCAGCGATCAAGGCAGCCAAGGAAGGGTATAAGGTTCTTCCCGAGATCATGATCCCGCTTACGATGGACAAGAAGGAATTCAGTATTCTCGAGGTTCAGGCACGTGCCATAGCCGAGAAGCTCATTAAGGGTGCAAAGTCCAAGGTCAAGTACATGGTTGGTACGATGATCGAGATCCCGCGCGCGGCGCTTCTGGCTGACCAGATCGCTGAAGTGGCAGAGTTCTTCAGTTTTGGTACGAATGACCTGACACAGATGACACTGGGTCTTTCCCGCGATGATGCCGGTCGTTTCTTGCCTACCTATGTTGCGGCAGAAAAAGAAGGCGGCAAGGCG
>JAZDPD010000210.1:0-12439 GCA_043798045.1 Candidatus Omnitrophota bacterium
CATTACGGGCTGTTTTTCGACACAAGCGCTTGCACAAAAAAGTGCATTCGCCTTCGAATTGGCCTTCTACAATTTCTTATCCGGAAAAGGCCCGGGTTCAACCCGCATTACCACTTTCTATTGAAAAATGCGGGTTAAAACACATTTTTCAATAAAAAAAGCCCCGATCACACGTGATGCATGAAAACAGGGGCGTAAATTTAAAATTTAAATCATTTCTTCTTCAATAAATCACGGATCTCGGTCAAAAGCAGCTCTTCCTTGGACGGCACTACAGGAACAGACGGCGGTGTCGGCGCAACCGCTTCCTGGCGCTTTAACGCATTAATGCCCTTGACCAGAAGAAATACAGCAACGGCAATTACAAGAAAATTCACGGCCGCATTGATAAAAAGGCCGTAACCAAGAAGAGCCGCCGGTTTGCCGTCCACCGCAGGCTTGAGCGTCACAGCCAGACTGCTAAAGTTCATCCCGCCGATCAAAACACCAAGCGGCGGCATAATCACATCATTGACCAGAGATCCAACAATCTTGCCAAATGCACCGCCGACAATAATACCTACGGCAAGATCAACCACATTCCCTTTTACGGCAAATTCTTTGAATTCTTTAATAATTGACATAACCCTCCTTAAGATCAATATAAAACTGCCATTTAAGCACGCTCACCGCCTGACTTGAGCCATTGCCGGAACACATGCTGCTGAGCGGGCAGAAACGCCGCCCAGATCCGGTCCTTGACCACCAACACCGTATCTCCACGGGGCAGTAAAAGCTGTGTACCCCGCTTGATAAATGTAAACCTGATCCCGTCAGGAATACCCAAATCCTTGACAGCCTTTCCAGCAATCATCGACCTTGAATCCACCAAAAAAGACAATGTAACAATTTCTCCGGAAGGCATGGCTTCATGCCTGGTCTGATGCAGGATGTCCGCCCGCCTTTAACCGCAATAGCCTGGAGAACCTCCGGCACACCATGCCCCTTGGCTTCTGGCGCCAGGAAAGTCACCAGCGGACCGACCATCAGCCCAGCCACGGCCGGAATAAAGATCACATAATACGGCCCCAGCACTCCCAAAACCTGGGCACCTTGTCCGAAGAATAACGCCCCGCAAGCACCCACCATCTTGATGAAGGCCACCGCAATAAAACCCGTACAGATACCCACAAAAGCGGACATCACGATCGGCATCAAAAAGCGGGAACCGGCCGAGAAATCAACAAAAGACTGATCAAGGATAGATTTCTTTTTTAAATTCATATTACGTAAATTATAACCCCTTATCTTTAGTTTTTCTTCAACGCATCAGATCCCGATCGGCCTGATTGATAATTTGCCGTAACATCAACAGCTGATACATCGCGCAACTCCGGCGCCCAACGCATGGGAAAAAATATCCCCGTCTTTTTAAAACTAACCGCATAAATATGATGGCTGGCATCCGTTTGACCTGCTTTCTCCGTAAACCATGCCTGATCCAGCGCAGTCGACTCACTCGCCCCCAGATGATGCCATTTCCCATCCCAAACTTCTACCCAGGTATGATTGCCGCTTTCATCAGCCCACATCGCTATACCTGCCAAACGGGCCGGAATACCCACCGCACGCAAAACATCCGTCAACAGCACCGAAAGGCCCGTGCAGGAAGCAAAGTGCGCGCGCATGCTTTCAAAAGGACTCTGATCAGGTTTCGGCCTCCGAACCCCGTCATAGGTAACATGCAGCCGTTCAAAAACAACATGATTCAAGGAAAGGGTTGCCTGCTGTAATGTTGGGTGCTTCGAGGCTGCCGGCATGAATTCACGATAAAATCCAGCCCGCCAGTTGTCACGCCGTTCATTGATGCTGGCATACGGCAGAATATCATTCAGGAAGATTTCATGAGGAATAGCATCCGCCCAAGGTGCCTCTTTCAACGCTTGATACGCCAGACGGACATTATCCAGCAAAAACTTTGCCGATAGCGTTTGAAGGTCCCGTTCCGGCATATGCGCAATCAGGAAAGACATCCCCTCTTGCTGAGAAGCCGGCACCTGCGACAAGGCTTTTACCAATTGGCGGCCATTGTTCCCGGCCTTACCAAGCGCCACATCAACTGCCTCCTGATAGGCGGCAGGAACAAACCCCCGAACATCCACCCGCGGACTTCGTCCGGGAATAACGGCATCCCGAACTTTAATCCGGGGATTCTGGCCAACAATGCAGCCGCTAAACATAACCCCGCATGCCATCCAAAACAACAGACATGAACATTTCATTTGCACATCACGAAAACTCACCAGCAAAACAAACTCCATTCATTTCTTTATAAGAAAGAAATACAGCAAATATGCATACGACACCGCAAAAATCATCACATACCAGCCCATGGCCAATGTTAACACCACCGGCCATAACTTGGCCATCATCAACGTAAACGCAATCAAGCAAACTTTCATGATGGCAACATCCATGATCGTAAGCTTCGCGAGCTTTTCCTTGATTTTTCCACAATAAAACATAAAAACTCCTTTTATCGCCGCTTCCAAAATATGGCCCCATTAATAATCACAAGCATCAATATCGCCGCCCCTAACCAATAAATCGCCTCTGCCGGCTCTATCCTTATCCCCTGCATAAAAGCTGCGGCCAGCCCGGCAAAAGGATTATCACGCATTTGATTCATCGATGCATGAAGCGTGGATTGCAAAAGGTCATCCAGAAGAAAAAGACTGCCCCTCAAAAATAACAGCAGCATAAAACAAGCCGCCGACAAGAAGAAAACCGCCCGCCGCCTTTTCATCCATAAAACTACGGCGATGGGCGCCAGCAAGACATACACCAAAGCCCCGCACGCCAAGCCAAAGGGGATCAGCCCATACACGGGCCTGGATTGAAAAACCCGAACCCCCTCATCAGTCCTCATCATCTGCTGCAAAGAACGCACATCCAGAACAAACCGTCCGTCCTTATTCTTGTGGCGCACAGATGATCCGGATCGACTCCATTGAAAGGCCACATCAGCCCCGGAAAAAGACTGCGCCCCCATCATGGGAAACTGGAACCTGACAAAAGGCATAAAAAATGAACATGCCGCCAAGAACAACAATCCCATGCTCACCCGCCTTAGAATCCACTCAGGAGAAATCTTGGGAGCTATTAAATCCTTGGAACACCACCGGCAAAACCTGGCTTCATCCTGGATTTCTTCCGCACAAAAAGGGCATTTCTTCATACACAAACAACTTTCCTGAATAATCAAACGTCCACATGCTATTGATGCCGCCGCATCACTTTGGACCGGGGATCATCACTTCTTGTATTTCCGCCGTAACAAACTGAATGGTTCCCGGCTCCGACGACTGCTTGGCCGACAAGCCAGCTTCCTTGAATTTTTCAGGCGCCAGGACATGGATTCGCTCCTGAAGAATACCCTGGTCCGCCAAGAACTTCTCAACCACCTGTATGCGCCCGCCCTCTAGCGCGGAAGCATCCTGATAAGCCGCAACAAGAACATGAGCCCCCTTGTTACGCTTCAAGCCATCGACAACCTTCTTAAGGACATCGATCTGTTCAGGATTCATCTCAACAGCATTCCCCTTGAACTGAATCCTCTGCCGACGGATCATGCGCTTAACCAAAAGCGACGGCTTATCTTCAGTCTCAACAAATCCAACATCAGAAATTTTAACCTGGACATCCCTCACCGTCCCGCTGCCGCGCCAATCATAAATGATCTTGTTCACATACGCATACCCGCGATTCCCCCAAAGCCCTTTGGCAGTACCAGGGGCACTGGGCCACCACCAGAACCCGCCTTTTTGCTCATCCTTGACAGGCGCCGGTTGAGCATCCGTGGGCCACCAAGGGAGTTTGTCTGCAGTTCCTTTCCCGGAAACCTCAGCACGCACAGCGGGTATCATAAAAAACAACAGGATTAAGACAACAACAATATTTCGTTTCATCCCGGCCATCCCTCCGCCTTAATGGTAACACCACCCAATTGAATTAATATATTCTCTCACCCAATGGCAAGGACACAATCATTATCTTTTCCCTTAAGCGCCAACAGATTACCTACGGATAACTCTGCCCTGTCGGACGGATCATGATCTCGCTGACATTAACATGCTGCGGCTGGGATACCAGCCAGCGAATTCCCTCGGCAATCGCCTGCGGTTCAAGAAGAGTCCCGAATTGGGCGATATTCTTGCCAAAATTCTCATCCGTATAGCCAGCCACCGCCTGAAATTCACTGAGCACAACACCCGGCATAACCAGCGACACCCGTACCCCATGAGAACAAACCTCGCGCCGAACCCCTTCGGCCAGCGCTGCTACCGCAAATTTTGTCGCCCCATCAACACTGCCAAAGGGGGATACATGACGCCCCACCACCGAACCTATGGCCACAATATGTCCGGCCTTGCGCTCAACCATATACTGTCCGGCCCGACGCATCAAATGTGCCGCACCCAGAACATTAAGGTCATAAAGCTCCTGCCACTGTTTGGCATCACTGTTAAGCAAACCTCCGGCCAAACCGCGACCGGCATTAACCACCACAATATCATATTTCCGGCGGCCGTCTTTCCAGGACAACGCCTGTGCCAAAAGACGATCAATGTCCTCCGGCACACTCGCATCCGCCGTCACAGCCACCGCCTTGCCGCCCTTGGAGAGAATCTCTGTCACAAGCTTTTGCAATCGATCGGTGCGCCGCGCACAAACCATAACCGCGGCCCCATCTTTAGCCAACGCGAGTGCTGTGCTACGGCCAATACCGGAACTTGCCCCCGTCACAATAGCGGTCTTGCCAGCCAACGGGCCCTTGACAACCTTATTGTTTTCTTTATTTCTTATCATTACGCCCGCGCCCCTGTCCATTATTTTCTAACAACTTCCAGCCCCAATTCCTCAACAACCTTATTGATGATCACATCCATTTTCACGGGTTTGACCAGGTATCCGGATGTCTGTCCCAGAATAACTTCCTCATCCTCTTCCGGAACAACAAAAATACCTGTCGTGATAACGATCTTGACATGAGTATCAAAATCGCGGATCTGCCGAAGCACATTTGCCCCCATTTCACCGGGCAAATGGATATCCAGAAAAATCAGATCAGGTTCAAGCTCCCGGGCCATCTTGACAGCTTCAATGCCATCCACGGCAATGCTCGCCGCAACATTAAGCTTTTTAGGCAAAAAAGACGCCAAAGCCTGCGCAATATCAGGCTCATCTTCAACAATCAACACCTTGAATATTTTCTTGTCCATATGCCCCCTTGCGCTTGCCCCCTATTTATTCCACAACAAATTTATACATCAATTATTATCCACACATTGCGCATGCGGCTTGAATCTTTTTAATCTTTCCCCACAACACGCATGGTACGGCTTAATGTGCTGCTATATTTCCTGACGGGATCACTGATAATACCATACACCCGGTAAATCCCAGGCGTAGAGGGCACCCTCACCGAAGCCGTGTTGCCATTATTATCAAACTTCAGCATAATCCGTTTGTTCGGATTCTCAACAAGGTCTGAATCAACCTCTGTGGACACCATATAAGCATAGACCACATCCTTACTCGCACCCTGGACATCAACAGAAAGCCGTATCTCTTCCCCCGGATAAATGCCATCTTCCTTGCTTAACGACAACGACTTGATAAATGGACGATGCGCATCATCAACTTTTCCTGTATAAACATCACGTAATTTTATATACGAAAGTTTGGAGGTCTCACCAAAATTTACATTCCACCACGTTAATGCGGTCTGAGTAGTTTCACCCAATGTAAATGCAAAACCACCCAAATTATACCCTTTATGTTCAAAAACAGCCCGTGCCTGCTGTTCATAAGCACTTGCCTTTTCCTGGTCCGTCAACTCCAACGGACGCCCCCGGGCATCTTTGGGTAAATCCCACGGCCCCGGCGGTCCAACTTCCGTAAAAATGAACGGGATATTTTGTTTTGCCTTTAAAACCCGGTGCGTCTGCTCAACAGCCCCGTAAACATTGATCCCAAGGATATCCAGGCTTGGCACATACTTGAATATATATTCTGCATCCGTCGTATAGGCCGATGTATAAATCACCGGATGATCAGGATCAATTTGATGAACCTCTTGAATCAGCTTCTCCAGAAAGGTGCAAAAACCAATGCGCTCTTTTTCATCCTTGGTCCAGTAAATCGTTTCATTACCTATATTCCATGCCAGCACAGCCGGATGATCCTGATATTCTTTTACATAAGTCAACACCTGTTGACGCATTTCCTCCATATAAACGCGGTCAGTCAAATAACTGCAAGTTCCATCAGGATAAGCCGGATTAAGCCAAAATCCGGCATCAACCATTAATCCATAAGCATGCGCCCGATCAAGGTAATCCTTCCCCCACTGACCAACACCCCAGTTACGAACCGTATTAGCACCCATGGCCTGAGCCAACTTAAGAAAATCAACACCTTTGTCATCACTGGTCGCATGCGCGACCCCGGCTCCTTTTATATAATAAGGCTGACCATTGACAGTTAACACCCAGCTTCCTTTATTCCCCGTCACTTTAACAACATTCCCCCAAGCCGTTCCCCCTGCCCAGCCGATACTTCCGAAACATAAAAGAAATGACACCCCCATCAACAACCATTTCATTATCATTATTCCCACCCCAAATGATTATACTGACTTGAACATGATTATTTTATCACCCAAAAGCTTTTGAAGATCAAAATAAAAAACCCTTGGACTGATTCCATCATCCAAGGGTCCTGACAAACGCGATCAATCTAGCTCCAAATCAATTACCGGAGGCTCGCCTTATTTAAAGTTTCTTCATAAAGAAACTGATCAAAACATTTTAATGAGGGCTCCCCGCAGAAACCGGCATGCCCAAAACAGATAAAGCACTTGAAACAGGAACAATGCTGACAATGACCGGAACAATGCCCGTAAAATCCCCCCGCTGAAACTGCGCCACCACGGCCGGGTCAACGCTCATCTCAACACCAGGGCCTTCGCGGTCAATAGAGATCTCCATATGCTTCGTGTTTAAATCAATACCGCCCAGATCATCCGCATTCAACCAACCTTTGTACAAACCGCGCCTGTTTAACACTTTAAGAATATTTTGCCTATCCAGCTCCTCATCAGAAGTATTTCTTTCTTGACTAGATACATAAACACCATAAATCTTCTTGAAGATCGCCTTCTCCGGGGTCGTTTGCGCGATCTGCCCTAAAACATAAAAATGAGCCCTCAGAACACGGAAATTCCGCTCCACGGGACGATCCAGTGAAAGAGGGTACGGTCTTTGCTTTTCTATTAAAAACGAAACAAACATGTCCCTCGTCGGCAAACTCATGATGACATATGACAAGAATTCACGGTACTTCGCATACTTGACATGTGTTGTTTGAATGATATTGCGCAGCGCCTTTTGTTGTGCCTGAGCCAACCCCCTCTCATGCTGATGGGCAAACTTTTTAGCACTTTGTCTTAAAGCCCCCAATGACTGCCGAGAAAAGTCATTTTCATTCATGATATCGGCGATCAGGGCCAATTCACGCGAGCCCAACCAATCATCATTCTCGGCCCGGCCTTGTATCAACCTTTCAATCCTGTGGGCCTCATCATCAAGAGCCTTAACAATCTTTAACCGGATAGATTCATCTACAGCTTGTTCAGAAATGTCTTTCAAAACACTAACAATCGCGTCATACACGAACTTGTTAGATATAATTCTCGTGCCATCGTAATCATTGCTATTTTTCATTTGACCGATCAACGCATCAACAAACTGCTCCTTTGATGATAAATGCGCCATAACATAAATAATCAGCTCGCGATAAATTGACAGATTAGGACTACCAAAGGCTATAATTCTTTTAACAACATCAATATTGGCTTCAAAATCAGGATTGAGTCTTTCCGCATAAATAGCAGCTTCTGCCTTGGCATCAACGATCCGCCGGCCCGGCAAACCCATCATTTTTTTCATACGCCCGATAAAAGCATACTCGGCATCCCCAAATGCAGATACCATGGCAAAATCATCAATGTCACTTTTCTCGACAATATCGGATACATTATAATGACGATCAAACACCCCCCAGCCGTTGGCCAAATAGACCCCGGCATCACCGGTAACAAAACTCAGCGCTGCGGCAGCGTTGTCGCTTGAGTTATATTTAATCCCACCGAAATCATTCGTATCAAAATCATCCATCTCAGACCCGGAATCATCGCCAGGATCATTATCCCCATGATCTTCATAACCTAAAAAGCCTCTTTTTTCACCTATCCATCTTAACGAATCCAGCACATCAGCTTTTTCCACTGCATCCCTAAAATACTCCCGGGCAGCATCCTGACCAAAGAAAGCATAAATCCGGCGAAATATTCTCCTGCTTTCCGTTCGCTCTGCCATCTGGTGTAAAACAAAATAATGCGTTTGACGCACCAATGATACGGGATCAACATTGGCAACCTGAATTTTACGAACAGGATTCAACCGCTCCATAAGAAACGCAAAGAAATTTTCACGATTATCCAGATACATAATGACATAAGATAAAAACTGCCGGACACTGGCATACTCCTCACTGTTATTATTCAGAACATTTCTCACAATCTCTTCATGGTCGCCCACAATGATGGCGCCGAACTTTAACGCAAATTTCCTGGCACCTTCCCTGATACGATCCAACGCATCATTTTCAGATGGATAACTATGATTTACAAATTTGATCAGTGAAAGCTCATCGGGCCCCAACACGCGCGCTTTCGACTCCTGATACATGAGAAGAGATTTATTCATCACCCTTGTAACACTCTTTACAATTGACTCAATCCTTGATTTCATTTCCACATCACTGCTTTTTTCTGCGATAGCACTCAATGCTTCTATTTGAGCACGATATACGAACCTGTTGGTATGCTTCAACGGGTCGGACAATTTGGTGTAATAAATCACTTTTCCAATCAAATCCTCAGCCAACGACTCCCTGAACGTCAAATTCGGAATAATGTAGGACAACACTTCCTGAAAGATACTTAACCATTTTGCATTATCGTACAAAATGTTCTTGATCGCCGGAATATCGTCCTCGCTCAAGATGTCCAGAAAAATTGTCATGTAACGGTCCGCTTTTGCTTTATTGTCCTGGATATTTCCTTTTTGCAATTTCAATACCGAATCCAGGCGATCAACAAGCTCACGTTCCTTCGGCCCAAAAGATGGCACCAGACCTGCATTATCTTTTTTAGCATCACTTACGCCATCAACGTCTTCCTGAACCATGAAACCCATCTGCACGCCTCTGGCGTTTAACTTCACCAACATCGCTTCTTTTACATGATCAGTCGCCAAATCCTGCCATGAAGTAAGATAATCATAAACAGCATAAATCTTCCTAAACATCTCCTTATGGCTTGTCTGCAAAGCAATTTGCCCCAGAATATCAAGCTGAATGTAAGAGATAAACCCATTATCCTCTCTAAACTCTCTTGAAGGAATATTCGTTCTTTGCTTGGAAATTAAAAAAGAAACAAAAACGGATTGATCTGGCAAATATTTTATGACCAACGTCAAAAACTTTCTCACACCAGCATACTTGGTATCTGTGTTGCGAAGAATATTTTCAAACAGGGCAACATCAATCTTTTCTCGCCCTTCTGCCACCCAGTCCACATATTCCCGCGCCATGATATCCAGGACCCACAAAGAATCTTCATCCGTGACCCCCCACTCATGTTCAACGCGTTCAATGAAATTAACTTCTTCAACCCTCAACTGCGGCTGATCCCACACATCCACCTTCTTCTCATAAGAATCAGGCTCGATAAAACCCATCTTAAATCCACGTTCATACAGCCTCTTTAACATTATCCGGTCTTTATTAGCCACATAACGCAAACGATCTTCATCATGCTCATAAAAATCACAAATCTGCCTGAAAACTTTCGCATCCCTCGTCTGCAGCCCGATCTGCGCCAAAACATCATAATGCGTTTCAAGAACCCTATCATTCACTTCTGTCGCCAACATGCCCCCTTTGGGCCAATGACGTTGCTGCTGCATTAAAACCGGAACAAACTTTTCAGGTTGTTTCAACTTAGGGATAACAAAAGAGAGGAATTGCCTGGTGTTGGCAAACTCTGCGTCTGTATTTGCTAAAATACTCACTACCTCAGAAGCTGCGACCGTACTGATCCATGAATCATATTTCTTAGCAAATGACTCCGCGCTCAATTTTAATCTTTCATATGATCGATCTTTAAAATCATGTTCTGACTGTATCCTGCGCGTTAATTCAAGATCAGCCACATCATTTCGAAAGAATAACTTCCTGAAAATATTACCCTTCTTTGCAATCACAATCTTGTACTCTTTCATAAACGCTTTGTTAATCGTTTCTTTCACATCAGGATCATCCGTAAGCAGCGCGATCTTATTTAAAGCCTTGATTTCAGCCATATATAAAAACTTGTTAATAACCTGTGATCCGGACTCCTGCCCATAATACTTGTGCATTTGCGCTATTAAATAATCAACAAAAATATTTCTGTTAGGCAAATATGGCATAACCTGCACTAAAACTTGCTGATAAATAGACCTTTTCGGATATTCAGTCTTTGCAATAATACGCATAATGACGGGCAAATTCTCATCCGTAAAAACACCCCTTAACTCATCTACGCCATCAACGGCGGCCTTCTCGGCATCCTTGATGACCTTGCCAATGCTTAAACCCAGAACATTCCGAAGATGATTAATTAAATGAAACTCTTCCTGAATCTGTTCCTGTGTATTCACCGATGCCCTATCCCCGGCCTCCGAGGAACTTGACTGCAGCTGCGCGCTCACCACAACCACCCCGCGCTGGCTCATATCTGCCGTTTCCTGTGTTGAAATTGTTTGTGCCCGGTCTAAAATCCTTTGGATACCAAAATCCGGAACAAACCCGCCTGAAAAATACTTGCGCGGCACAAACTCACCTGCCTGCTCAGATAAAAGTCCGGCACTTGTGGACGATCCATGAGCCTCCGCGACAAACTCATCCTTAATATAGTTGAATACACCTTTTCTGTAGGCCTCAAGGTATTGCTGATAAATTTTTTCCTTAATGACAGGATCATCCGACAAAACCCCGTCTGTTTTACCTTTATTGCTATAAACCTGATTTAAAAGCGCATCTTTGACGGCCAACCTGTACCATGAGGCAAGGATCATGGCGTAAAATACCTGGCGTAACGGCGCAAACGTCTTGCCCTGGTTAACTTCTTTTTCAATTTCGGGAAGGATAATTTCCTGGATGATGCTTTTAGATAATTCCTGGGTGGGCAGATGATCAGCGCCCTGGGTCGCTTTCGTATCAAGCGCCAGTTCGGCTGGCAGCGTGCCGGGGGACACAGAGCCCCGTTGATTGTCGTGTAACGGGGCACTATGTCCCTCGTTAGTCAACGCTTGTTCTTGAGCATGATAATCACTCTCCAGCATCACCTTCAAATGACCACCGACAACATAGGCGGCATTATCCCGCTCGAGCACTTTGGCTTTATCCGCCATAATCCAAACCTTATTAAATGTATCCAGCGGAATATCTGTCGTTCCAAATTGTTCCCGGGCCCTGGCATAAACTCGATTCCAAAAAGCCCTGCCCAGATCTTTCTCAGGATCCATAAGCGAAGCACTCAACTGCTTGAGGATATAATCCTGGGCCAACATATCCCGGCCAAGCTCGGTTTTCCCAAGCCCATCGGAAATCATACGCTCATGTTCATACGGTGAAAGGTTAACCCAAAGATCATCTTCTTTGATCGTAAGTGCGGCCAGGAAATATTTGATAAGACGTTTAATGTCAATCTCGCTAGGCATACGGTTGACGCCCTGGGTCGCTTTCGCATCCATCGCTTCATCGCCTGGCAGCGTGCCTGGCAATGGTTTATCTTCATCACCAGTATCTATGATGAAATCAAATAAAAGAGGATTTTCAGGATGGACCTTAAGGCCTTTGATCATGACAGGCATAAAGGCCTCAGACACAACAACTTTAACTCCTGGTGCCGGAAGATTCAACACCTGGGCAAAGCCAGTTGATGATAAGAAACACTCTGTCACGAATGTACTCAGTACAAATAATGTTACGATCTTTTTCATACGCTAAATTAATTGCCAACCAAGTTAATATTTTTTAGTTGGTAAAGTATGCCATATAAAAACACTGTATGCCAATAAACAGCACAGAAAGTGCCGCTCCAGGCTCATTACCAAAAAGACGGTGGAAATCAAACACTAGCATGCCTGGTACTGCTACCCGCTAAACATGTTCAATAAAAAACCCCCGGATTTTGTATTCATCCGAGGGTCTTCAACAGGCTCCGACAACCAACTACATGATCAGTTTCTTTATCAGCTACTTAATCAACAACAGAATCAACTACCGG
>JAZDPD010000008.1:0-4889 GCA_043798045.1 Candidatus Omnitrophota bacterium
AAAGGCCCGGGTTCAACCCGCATTACCACTTTCTATTGAAAAATGCGGGTTAAATATTATACTTCAACAGCAGTCACCTTGGCAACAGGATAAACTGCCACCTTGGGTTAAACTGTGTGTAACGGGGGACGGACACAGCGTAATCCCTAATCACTTTAACTCCAAAAGCGCCTGGGACAACAACTTTGAACAATTTTTATTATCCGGATTAATTTGAGATGCTCTTTCCAGGAAGATGACAGCACGCTTCATATCCCCGCGCGTATAAAATATGCTCCCAAGTGAAAAATTGGCCGAGTAAGATGTTGGGACAACCCTTAATTCTTCGATATACTCCTCAACAGCCATATCAAGGGATTGCCGCGCAAGATAGACATTCGCCAGATTCCCATGGACCAATGGCTCATTCGGATTGATTTCAATAGCTCGTTTGTAATAATGTTCGGCCATCATTAAATCTTTCCTGAAACCATAAACCGCCCCAAGATTGTTATGCACAAACGCATTGTCCGGCGCATCCATAACGGCATGGCTCCAGAAAACCAACGGATTCGCGTATAACTTTGAGTAATCCATATTGGCCATCGCCAGAAGAAATACAATGCCGACACCCATCCCCCAGAAAATACGTACGGGGATTCGTAATAAGAACGGAAAAGATGCTATAACCAAAAGCAAACCCACACTTGGCAAATACAAACGATATTCATGCATCGCTGTGCTTAACGGAAGCCCGATAACAATAAATGAAAGAAACCATACTGCAGCAAAACATGCCCGTTTCTTATTTCGCAAGACCTCTAATGTCCACAACAAACAGAACAATGTCAACATTACAACTATTCCTGACAAATAGTTTGCATTTTCAAGTACCGGGAAAACGGAAAGTTTGTAAGGAAAGAACCATTTCCCTAAATAAATTAAAACCGTGGGAAGATTTTGAAGAAATGACGTCCACACGCTTGTGCCGGCAATGCCGCTATCGATGCCAAGGGCCAACATCCTTACAAGAAAATAAACGGTCAGAATACCAATCCATGCTGTAACGGCAAAAATCACGCGGGCGGTGGAAAAAGACTTTCTTATCGTGAAGAAATAAACCAAAAATACAAATGGCGCCACAACAGCCGTTTCTTTTGTCAGCAAAGCTGCCGAAAGAAAGCAACAACTTAAAAAGAAATCAAACGATCGACCTGCAGGTCTGGCCCAGGAAGCCAGCTTTAAGAAACTCAATAACAAAAACACCGTTAAAAGACTGTCGGTCCTCCCCGGAATCCATACAACAGCCTCTGCGATAGCCGGGTGTACGGCAAATATAAGGCTCAGCAGCAGGGCCATACGATAGCGCGTCCTTAATCGCAGCAACAGCGCAAAAACGAGACAGCCGGCAAAAGAATGGATCAATAGATTAAATACACGGTATAACCAGATGCTGTCCTGATTGAGGGCCGCATTAAGATAAAAGGAAAGATTCAACAAAGGCCTGTAGAAAACATTGGAAGCCATATCCGGGGATAAAAACAGATGTGCAAAATCTCCCCAATGGGATAAACGCCACGGATAAGTCAATAAAAACTGGTCATCAAAAAAAGTAACGTTATAAAAAGTGGTCAGGAAATATACAAAGAAAGCGGCAAGAATAATAGCCAGACAACCGGATTGAAAACGCGTTGTGCGAATACTATGATTTGAAAAAGAAACCATAAACATCCTATGAATCAGGGATCTGACACCCTGGCCATTTTAGAAACCACGCGGCCAACAAAAGCGGCCACAACGTAACAGCCCACCGAAAACAATACAATTGATGCTCCCGAAGCAGTCCCCCAATAATACGATGCCACCAGCCCAATGACACCAGAAACAACACTGAAAATAACAGCCCAAAGTGTATAGGCCCGCATATTACACGCAAAATTACGACTGGCCGCCGCCGGTAAAACCAAAAGGGAATTGATGATCAAAACCCCGACCAGCCGGATAGACAACATAACAACAACCGCAAGCAATATTGTAAAACTCGTTTCCAGCAGGAACACTTTTATACGACGGCTGCGCGCGAGCGTGCTGTTAACACTGGTCAAGATCAACGCATTCCCCGCCACACACCAATAAATCAAAACAATGAAAAACATAACCACTAACCACGTAATCTCGGCGGGGCTGACCGCCAGGATATCTCCTATCAGATACTTCGTGTATTTTACAAAGCCTCCCTGCCGGCTCAATATCGTGACCCCCAGGGCAACCATAAAAGCAAGAAAGACACCGAGCACCGTGTCCATGGACGCCCGCGTCAACCTCCTGAAGACGTTAATCAGGACAGCCAGGCAGACCGCCATCATGATCATCGGCCACGTTGGATCGTGAATACCGCACAAAACCCCAATGGCAATACCGGCGAGCGCGGAATGCCCGAGCACATCGGTAAAAAATGCCATGCGGTTGCTGACCACCATTGTCCCCAGCATGGCGTAAACAGGCGTAATAACCAGAACCGCCAAAAGAGCATTCTTCATAAAAAAATACTGCCCCCACTCAAAGGGCAAGAGCATATCAACCAGTTTGTACCAGGCATCCATCATGTTTTCCCCAAACCCGGGCTGAACGCACGGATCAATTTTTCATTAGAAAGAACATCATCGGGATCACCTTCAGCCACAATAGACCGATTTAATAAAACAAGCCTGTCAACATAAGGCGATATCCCGGAGAGATCATGCGTAACGAGAATCACAGAAATATCGTGCTGTTTCCTGAGATCGCGCACAAGCTGATAGAAAATAGCAAGCCCCTGCACATCAACCCCCGAACTAGGCTCATCCAATAAAAGTAATTCCGGTTGAGCTGTCATGGCAATAGCCAGTAACACCCTTTGCAACTCCCCGCCGGATAACTCGCCGATCCGCCTGGTTATTAGATTATCGGCAGCAAAAACACCCAAGACTTTCTTCACATTCTCCAGCGCTTTACGGGTGATCCCCATCCAGACAGGCCGCCGGCTTGTCGCCGCAACAACAAGATCTGCAACGCTAATTGGAGAATCCAGATCAAACTGGAGCTTCTGGGGTACATAGCCTATCCGGGGCCTTCTGCGCTCGACCCCGCCGATAAGGGATACCATATTTCCCTGGTAAGGCACCTCTCCCAGGATGGCCCGTAAAAGTGTTGTCTTGCCGGCACCATTGGGCCCGACAACAGCCAACACATCGCCGCAATGGAGGTGCAGGTTGACCCCCTGCAAAATAGTATTCCCTCCAAGACGGACACTGAGATCATTGATCTTGATACAACAATGCCGGCATGATTTCCCGTCGATAATATCAAAACCATCCTGCTTACTTTGAGAGGGCATTTCTTAAAACCTCGAGATTTTTTTCCATGATCTTGAAATACGCGTCTGGATCATCCGGTCCGTTCACGAATGGATCTAGCCTGTAGACCGTAGCACCGGTCTCCCTGGCGATCGTTTGCGCCGCACTGGATGGATACTGCGGCTCACTGAACAAGGCTTTTATCCCTTCCTTCCTGATAATATCCACCGTATCCGCCAACTCCCTGGCGCTGGGCTCACTCCCCGGTTCACGTGCGATAACCGCCGCAATTTCAAGCCCGAACTCCTGCGCGAAATAAGGAAACGCCTCATGAAATGTAATGATCTTTTGGCCTTTATACGGCACCAAACCAGCCTGCATCCTCAAACGCAGTGCTTCCAACTTTCCTGCATAATCTGCCGTGTTCTTGCGATAAATTTCAGCATGTACAGGATCAATTTTCTCCAAATTCATGCCCAGATTCTTCACCTCCACGATCGCATTGGAAATACTCACCCACACATGCGGATTATCTCCTTCATCACCCATCCCTTTAACAAGAGGAATCCCTTCAGCCAGCTGTACAATCTTAACCTGCGGATACTGGAGAACGATACGATCAAGAAAAGCTTCCATCCCGGCACCATTAGCAACAAAAATATCCGCACCGGCCAGTTTCTTCATATCATTGGTTGTAACCGTATAATCATGCAAACATCCGGTCATCGGCGGAGTAAGATTGGCAACTGTAAGACCAGGAACATCTTTGGCCACATTCAGCACCATAATGTATATCGGGTAAAAAGACGCAACAACCTTGATAGGCTTTTCATCTTGCGCCGAAAACGATTGCGCCTTAACAACCGGTGCAGACAACAACACCATCATATAGACCGAAACAATAGCTGCGAACGCTTTCTTCAGAAAAACCACCTTTAATTGATCCCTACTTGCAACGAACACACAAACCTTCAATATGTAAAGAATGCTGCTCCACCATTCCTCCGAATTTCTTTTCAATCAATTTGGAAATCTCGTGGAAATTACAGTATTCAACCTCCTCAACTTTGCGGCATTTCCTGCAAACAAAATGATGATGATGTTCCTGGGGCTTCCCGCACAAGGCATAACATAAAAGACGTTCATTCGAAGTCAGCGGAACAAGAATCCCGATGGAAGACAATTCATCAAGGATACGATAAATGGTGGGAAGGCCTAGCGGGGAGATAACCGATTTCAGTTTGCGATAAACATCCTGCGGGGCAAGGACCCCCTTCTCTTTGATAAAAAGCCCGATCACCGCCTTGCGTTTAGGGGTAAGTTTGAAACTGGCCGATTTAAGAATCGACAAATAGGCATCCAGGCTGTTTTTCATACCTAGAAATACTACCAGAAAACCATCATAAGTAAATAGAAATATTTCTGTTTACAAAAAACCGCGAATTGTAACTCATAGTGCGACAAAAATAAGCTTTAAGATCAATTGTTACCCTGCAAGCATTCCTTTGCCATTTCATTCGCCGTCTTGTAACCCAAAATCTTCCTGGGGTAGTTATTCATCCAATCCTGAATCCA
>JAZDPD010000246.1:0-10851 GCA_043798045.1 Candidatus Omnitrophota bacterium
GCTCGTTGGTCAACGTTTTCCAAGAAATCAGGTGTCTCAAAAGCAATGATTCAACAGATTGCAAAAACACACAGGAAAGAACTGTTCGCTAAAAGAAATCAAATCTCTCGATGATCGCCCTAGAAGCGACGCTTCTGCTACAGCAAGTTTGACCATATCAATCTTCAACTATCCATAATGGGTATATCTGCAAGTAGAGGGGTAAATCCCCACAGGATTTTAATCAAGTTGTTTATTCCCAATAGGATACCACAAAAGTCCTTGCCCAATTTAAGCCACTTCCAATTGTATTAATTTTGGGAGTGAGAATTACAAGGCTTTCTTAAGAACAGTGGGCATACCTGCAACTTCAGGATCATTGGTTAATTCTTTCTTTTTTGGGATGGTCATATGTTTCACTCAATTTGATTAAATCAATCAGCGATTGATCAGTAAAGGGTTTTTCCAGGAAACCGACAGCGCCAACTGTTAGAGCGCGGCCGGCGGCGTTGTTCTCATGATCGGCAGAAATAAAAATCACCGGACGTTTTGATCCGGAATCAACGATCTTCTTTTGTACCGCCAAGCCGTCCATCTCCGGCATACGAATATCCAGGATCAAACAACCGGCGTCATCATTGGACACGGTGGCAAAGAAGTTTTTCGCAGAATTAAAGGTTGTTACGGCGAACTTATAAGTCATCAATAAAGTTTTGAGGGCGCGGCATATTGATTCGTCGTCATCTACAATGTAGATTTGTTTCTTCTCGTCGGACATTAAGCCACCTTTAGCTGTATTTTCTTTACTTGGCACTATTCTGGGGGGGGGGCGATAAGTCTATTGTACCAAGGTATAACAGATCGCAATGAAAAGTAACCTGCGTAAGAGAATACAGATAGCATCTTGTAGGCCCCAATGTTATAATTCTCGACAAATTCTATAAGCTCCGAAATCGGGGTCAGCCTTTCAATCAAGTTTCGAAAGGGGTTGTTCAATAATGAGAAGAGTAATCCTGACAGTTTTTATTGTGTTGTTTCTTACACCGGCATCATTTGCGTCGCAGGACGTTAAATATGCCGGTTTTGCTTTTGTGGGTGACTCTGCCGATATACCCGTCAAGTTTAAATACACAGATCAGATCAATCAAGAAAAAGACACGAACGGCATGTCTGTTTTTGACCGTCAGTTTCTTGAGTTCTTTAAGGGTAATGCAACTGCCATGCCTGGAATTAATCTTTCCTTTCTGAAAGAGTCAGAGATCAAGTTAGTTATGGCTTTAGCGTTGACGCGGGAAAATGTCAGTGTTGTAAATATTGATGATGTGTATAAGGTGGTTGTGAGCTTGTCTTGCAATCTTGTCTTTCTTAATTTTGATGGGATGACGGTTGCGGCGACTTATCCTATTTATCTTGAGTATGTTGATGCACGAACAGAATTGCCAGATGAGGCGTATAAGAAGCAATTGGTAGCGAAATTATATTTTGATGATGCTTTTAGCATTAAGCAGTTATTGAAAGACCGTCTTAAGAATATCGGGTTAAAGAATGATGGCGTCTTAAACATGAAAATCTTGAACGTTGTGTTGGAAGACGCAGCTAAGGAGAAGCTGACGCTTTATAAAGATGATTTTGCGGCTTTTGAGAGTGTGGCCGCGCAAAGGCTTTCAGATGTCTTATCCAGCAAACTCAACATTTCTATCTTGCCATATGCTAAAGATTTTCTTACCGGAAAGATGTCGCTTCGGTTCTCTAATGCCGAGGTTCAGAATTTTCAAATACCGGACGCTAGTTATGGCATTGATTTTACGCTTCGTAAATTGACGAAGGACTTGTATAAGGAAGGTGTTGGGGACAACGCGTTTCTTTATGGGGCTTATACAACAGTTAAAGTGTATGATCCAGAACTTGCTAGGACGTATTGGGAGGAAAAGGTTAAGTTTGGAGCGGTAAAGAGTATTCCAAAGCTTCAAAAGACTTTTGATGACTTTTCTGTATTTGATGAGATGACGGGGCTTGTTATGGGAGAAATAGTTAAAAAAATCAAAGAAGATAAAAAATTTTACAAGGAGGTAATTGCACAATGTTTAAACAGATAACGATGTTATTAATTTTTGGGTTTCTATTTTCAAGCGCGACCGTGGCACACGCCGAGTATAAGAAGGTCAAAGTCATTGGGTCGGTTGAAACGAAGTTTATCAGGACGGCCACAACTGGACAGAAGAAGCTGGCGCTAGAAGATGCGAGAAAGAAGGCACTGGATAAGTATATTGCAGAATTAGATTCACAGCGTGTCAGGATATTAAACAATGTTATCGATCAGCTCAAACAGAATCTTACTACATATGTACCTGAGGTTGTGGCACTTGATGATGGCAATTGGAATGATGGCTATTGGACTATTGGAGTTCAGGCATCAATCAATGAAGCCCAGATCGAGGAGATCGTTAATAGTTATATTAAAAAGAACACATCTGCAGAACAGAAAGAGTCAAATTTGACCTTTGTGTTCGTTTCAAGAAAAGTGAGCAGTGTGACTCAGTTTGATGGTAAAAAGACAGAGCGGCAGATCGTGACCGAGGGGAATACTGAGAAAGTTACTGAGTCAGATACTGGAAGTGCCGGAGAAGCTACCAAGATGACCGAGAAAGTAAGCGGTGGTTCAACTGCGCAAAAAGCAGAAAAAGTTGAATACGCGACGTGTAAAATTGAGGACCTGAAAACGAAAGTCCAGGAAGTGTTTGTTAAAGCGGCATTTGATGTTGTGCCACCATCTGATATTGAAATCAATTCAACATCTTTTGCCGATGACTTTGTGAGTACAGGCAATGTTTCAGAAGATACTGAGAAAGGCGCTTTAGCCAAAGCGAAGGAAGCCGGAATTAATTATTTTGCGATTGCTACGTTAGACGTTGGTCGTAGCCAAGTTGATACAGTAACCGGGATGCAGCAAGTCTATGTCAATGTTAAAGCTAGGATTGTTAAGTTAGATCCCACAAAGAAGTTCAATAAGACGATCGCGAGTGTTGGGCCCAAACAGTATTCTGCAACAGGCGAGAATCCCGAGGTCGCAGAAACGAATGCTTTAGTTGAAGCGGCTACGGTAGCGTCTAAAGATCTGGTTGACCAGTTAAGATTAAAACAGAGCGGGTTATAATTTATTAAATAATAAAAAGGAGTCGAAAGATGATTAAGAAAATCGTGATGTTATCAGCTGTTGGTTTTATGGTCCTTGGTTCAAGCGCGGCATTCGCTCAATTTGGAAGCCTAAAGGGTTTGGCGGGTGCGGTCGCAAAACCAGTCGCTGCTGCCAATGGTGTTTCAACAGCGGATTTGACTACTTCTAAAGGGGCAGCAGTTAGCACCTATTTGGCGGCATCACAAGCCTTGGCGTTGAGCTTGGAGAAGGCGGGTGAGGCTTTTGGTGTTAAGAAAGAAGTGCTTGAGAAGCTGGCTGTTGTGCAGTCACTCAAGGAAGGAAACATCAACGATAAGGATTTGGAGAAGGCTCGTCAGTCATCAGCTGAGGCACAGGCGATCATTAAAGAGAAGATGGCTGCGACATCTGCGCCTAGCGTAGAGGCCAAGGCTTTAATGGCAGAGAGCATGATCCATTTGGCTGATGGTATTCAGAAGGAAACAGGATTAGTTCCTGCGGTAGCGTCGTTGTCTTCCCAGGCACAGGCGGCTGTTAGCAGCGCTTCGCCGATGGAAATGCTCAAGGTTAAGGATATTGCTGGCACGGCGGTAACATTGGTTACGGCTATTCCGAAAGATCTGAAGCTTTCAAAAGACATTCTTGGCATGTATATGACATATGCCAAAGCTAACAACATCTCTACTCCCAGCAATGCAACTAATTTATTAAAAGAGGAATAAGCGATGATGCTATTAAAGAGGTCGTTAATTGCAGGTGTTTTGCTGACGCTGCTGGCCTCCGCTAATGTTTATGCGGTGGAACAGCAACCGCCCGTGGCCCAAGAGGAGAAACCTTTGGCTGTGGCGATCTTTTCAAGAAATAAAACTCGCGATGCAAATTATGAGAAGTATGCGGAAATGCTTCGCAGTGGTTTGGCATCACAGTTGTCTAGTAAGTTCACCATCATTGATAAGGATGATGTTCTTGGTGTTTTTGAGAAAGAATCCAAGAAAGAGGCAACACAGGCCACGGATGTGTGGAGCTACCTTCAGATGCTTTCTGATGTGAAGAGGGAAGAGAAAGCAGAGGATCGGGAAGGCAATGTCGATAAGAGAACCATTGAGCAGAAGACTTCCTCGTTGAGGATTTCCCAGGCAATGGGAGCAAGTTACTTCTTGATCGCTGATGTTGAAGAGATCGTCAGCAATAATATCAAGGACACTGTTTACGGCAATCAGATCAACGACATGAGAATAACCGCTGATATCGCCGTGAAGATCCTGGATGGTGTTAGGGGTGGGACGATATTGGCCGAGAATGTCCGGGTGGAAAAGCGCCTTCATGGAGATGATAAAACTACATTTACTCCAGAAGATGTCACCCAGGCGTTGCCGGTCTTAATGAAGCAGGCGGCTGGCGATGTTTCGAAGAAGTTCCTGGAGAATGTTGAGAAAGTCCGCGGCTTTAAGGTGGATGTTGTTCAGGTCAAATTCCGGGTCAAATCAAATGTACCTAGTGCAACCGTTGAGCTGGACGGTATGGCTATTGGTACGGCACCGGGTGAGTTTCAGGCGATGTCAGGCGCTCATAGGATTCGTATCACGAAGGATGGTTATCGTGCTTTTGAGCGTGATGTGAATGTTATCGCCGGTGCGGAATTCTCTGTTTCTTTGGAAGAGACCGGGGAGCATCAAGACGCCAAGTTAAAGGGCGATAAGGCGGCGGCGGACAATTACGCCACCAAGAAGAATGCCGACGCTGAATATAAAAACGGTTCCAAAAAGAGTTCCGACTGGTGAGGAGGCTTAATGTATAAGTTAATTGTTGGGTTGCTCGCGTGTGTTGTTACTTGCTTGTTTCCACTCTCTGCCCAGGCAGAAAAGATGCGCATTGGATTTGTTGAGCAAATTGATGCGACGGTGGATGTCCCGGATACGATCAAGCAGAACCTGAAAGAAGCGATCAGGCAGAATCTGGTTAATTCTGGTAAGTTCGAAGTGGTTGATCGGAACCAGAAAGACATCGGCCGCTTGTTTGAAGAAATGAAACTCTCTGATGAGAGGCTAGGTCGTGTTGATCCCAATGACACCAAGAAGGCGGAATTTGGAAAGCTTGCTGGGATGGAGTATATGGTTCTGGTGAGCATCAATGACTTTTTCAGTGGCACTGAAGCATCGAAGTTCCAAACAACTGAACCGGGTAATAAGGCAGTGGTTCGCCTGGGAGTGAATTTGCGGCTCTTGAATGCGTCTACAAGCAAGATTCAGCTGGAGAAGAGCGTTACGGCGAAGCGGGTTTCTGCGGTTAAGGCTCCTGAGGGACAGTTGGATATGGAGTTGGCAAATAAGTCAATAAAGGCGTTGGCGGATAAGGTTGTCCGTCAGGTTATGGATGAGGCTTATCCGGTCTTGATCCTAGAAAAGAACGGAACCAGTGCTTTTATTAACAGAGGGAAAGACAGCGGGATTGTTGCTGGTGATGAGATGGAAGTGTATGTGATCAAGAAAGTGACTGATGATGGTATTCAGGAAACAGTTGATCTTGCAAAGTCAGTCGGCAAGATTAAAGTCACGAATGTTTCTGATAAAACGTCTGAGGCCGAGGTTGTGGAAGACTTTGGTGTGAGCAAAGGCTGTGTAGCGAAGATGAAAGATAAGGACCAAGCGACGACAGAAGATGTTGCCAAGAACATTGAGAAGAAAAAGAAAGCTGAAGATTGGTAGGCCGAAGCATTTCAGGCATAGATTGTTTGGGCAAGAGCCCCCGTTAAAAGCGGGGGTTCTTGCTTTATGTTCAAACATTTGACAAAGTTGGTAGAAACAATGTTTTCGCAGGTGGCTTTTGTGAACATTCTTAATTTTTAATTTCATAAATTCCCATATACCCATTTGTATTTTTACCCATTTATGGTATACTTTCTATTAGAAAGGATCAAATTATGAAACTAGCCACATCTAAACAAGAAAGTATTCGTACAAATGAGAGTTTTATCTCGGTCGATAATCGCCCAATAGATTCAAGGCACAGGGTTACTTTAAGTGACCACGTATTTAAAGTGCTTCCCCAAAAAATGGACTCAGTCGAAGTTTTAATTGGCACCAATGGGAATATATTACTTATGCCTAAGGTATCTATCCCGGCCAACGAAGCTTGGCTTCATGCAAATCCCAAGATCATGAACAATCTACATCGTGCCATGCAACAGGTAAAAGACGGCCAGGTTACCACGGTCAAGGACCAACAAAAATTCTTTGATAGTTTATGAATTTCACACTAAATTATTCGAACGTGGCTAAAGAAAACCTTAAAGAGCTTAAGAAAGAGGCTCATTTATCTAAAAGGTATAAGGCTGTCACTAAAGCCTTGATAAATTTGGCTGATAATCCAAAACATCCCAGTCTTCAAACGCATGAATATCATTCGGTCTTTGGCCCCAGCGGTGAGAAGATTTTTGAAGCCTATGCAGAGAACAACACTCCGGGGGCGTATAGAATTTTATTTTATTATGGCCGTGTCCGCGGTGAAATTGACATTCTGATGATCGCCCCGCATCCTTGAGAGAAGGAGATTATGAAATTCGATAAAGAAGCACAAGAATTGCTACGTTCCATTGATCGCAAAGAGGCGAACTGTCTTAGGGAAACGGACAATAAACCCCGCTAAGGGCCCCTGGAAGGCTTAAAAACGGTTTAAAGGGCACATTCGCACAGGAAAGTGTCCTTTTTTATTGCCGAATAGGTTTAGTCGTGATAATATACATTATGACGAGTAGGTAGTTAACGCTTACAAAACCCAAAGGCCACGGCAATGCCCAACAACCCCAAAACCGAGAACCTTATAGACCAGGCTGACTACCACACACTCAAAGAAATCCCCCCAGAAAGCGACTGGATCAACGAGCGCCGCACCCGGTCCAAAAGGACCGCCGATGCCTACCAGTTCGATGTCAACGAATTCAAGAAATTCCTGGGCATTAAAGAACCAGAGGACTACCGTAAAGTCTCGCGCAAGCATGTGACAGAATGGATCAATCATTTAAAAAATCAGAAATTAACTAACGAATCGATCACGCGGAAGGTATCGGCGATCTCTTCGCTCTTTAAATTCTACTGCGAACAATCTGCCTTGCGAGATAATCCCTGCAAAAATATCACGCGGCCGCAAGTCCATTCAAACATCGGCAAATCAGATATCATCAGCGATTCCGAGGCCAAGAAATTCCTCGATGCTCCCCCCTCCTCTTCTATCCGGGGATTAAGGGATCGGGCGATCCTGGCGGTTTTTTGTTATCAGGCCTTGCGGCGATCTGAGGTCAAAGACCTGAAAGTCAAAAGTATCCATAGCAAAGACGGCGTCCCCCACCTGCTTGTTAAGGGAAAAGGCGAAAAGACGCGCGATCTGCCGCTGCACCCTGTGGCCATGCAGCGGATTTATGCATATTTGGAGGCTGATAAACGAAAAGATGAGTTAGATGAGCCCCTCTTCTGCGCTTTAAAGAAATATAAGGACTCTGACGGCCTGCTTAAACACATGAACACTGATTCCATCTATGATATCGTTAAATTCTATGCCAAGTCAGTTGGACTAAAAATGGAGAATTTCCATCCGCATTGTTTACGGGCTACGGGAGCCACCAACGCCCTGTCTAATGGCGCGGATCTGGGGAAAGTGCAGGATTTTCTGGGCCACGCCAATATTCAGACGACAAGAATTTATGATAAGCGGAAAGATGATATTGCGGATTCACCGACGTTTAAAATAAAATATTAATTGCCGCCGGAATTTTCTAATTCGATTGAAACCTTATCCCCATCTTTAAAGCCATTGCCCCTGAAATTAAAATGGCTTATGATTTCTAAATATTTTGTCCCGGTGATTTCGTGACGAACTATAAAGGAACATTGACTACCTGGTTATGCAATTTATCATTGAAAATCAATACATTTCACCATCGAAGCGAACCATTCTTTGTGTTATCCGTGTCGGTTTTTAAATGACAGACACCGAGATTTGCTATAGCAGCCTCAAGATCAGCTACCTTAACATTTAATGTACCACGTAGCAGATCAACTTTAGAAGCTTTACGGCTAGCCACAAATACTTCTTCCAGAATTTTACTGGCCAATCCGGATCCAGATGTGATTTCCCCGGTAATCATTCCCCTCCTCCGTTCTTCCTGTAAACTCTATTACAGGATATAGGCTGCCGCGCACCATTTAATGACTATTTAACCATTTTACCGTCGGTAATGTATATTATGATAAGTTGGACAATGCGAGCTTTAGTGCATATAATATCCCTAAAGGATGACCAAATATGCCTACAACAACACCAGAACGCCCCTTTAAAGCCCTTTTAAAGCATCACCTCATCCATGACTGGCTTCAGAACACTACTTCCTTTAATAGCCGCGAGGCCATGCGTATAGATCTTCAGGAATTCGTTGAATCCCTCAAGATCCAAGCGATCGATGATTTAACGAAGATCCAACGCTCTGACATTATGGAATGGCGTGATTCCATGGCCGGCACTAAGGAAAATCCTGGCTTTGCGACACGATCGATCAAAAGAAAGCTTTCTACGGTCTCAAAGTTCTTTGAATCCTTATGTGATGCTGGCTTCTTAAAGACAAATCCATTTCTTGGCGTTGAAAGGCCAAAACTATCAGCCAATGAAGGAACAACGGCCGCCATAAGCGAACGCCAGGCCCGGGATCTGTTAGATGCACCGAATCCTGACACCTTGATCGGAAAACGCGACCGCGCGATCTTAGCGACATTTCTATTTCATGCTTTACGTCGATCAGAACTATGCAACCTACAGCTTAAAGATCTACAGGAACGCGAGGGAATCAAACAGTTCAAGATTCTTGGCAAAGGGGAAAAAGAGCGATATATACCCATTCATCCGTCGGCGGCTCGTCGTATAAATGACTACTGGGAAGCCCTTGGAAATCAATCCGATAAAGAACTACCATTATTCCGATCACTCAGTAATAACGGTAAGAACGCCAGTAAAGCCCTTACACCGACCGCCGTGTATCAATTGGTCCTTCGCTATGGTGAAAAGGTTGGGATTGATATCAGCAACTTCTCCCCTCACTCTTTGAGGGCAACAGCAGCCACAAATACGCTATCTAACGGTGAGGATATCAGACGGGTTCAAAAATGGCTTGGGCATGCCACTATTCAAACAACGGCGATGTATGATAAAAGAAATAATCGGCCGGAAGATAGTCCGACGTATCGGGTAAAGTATTAAGATTATATCTTTAACTAACATTCTTTATGCCCACTCAATCCATAATTTTCTTGCTTGATTAAGAAACTTTTCACAATTAGTCTCAGACTAATACTATGTGTTAGGCGTTAATGCATTTTAATTGATGTAAACACAGCGCCATGGTATGCTTTTTGAAACATTCCTAATAATTGAATGAATAAAATATGACCGAACATCTCCCAGTTGATATTGCTTATACTTTCTTTAAAAAGCAAAAACCTCATTTGGAAGCCCTTTCGCCGAAAATGAACGAAGCGACCACTCGTCTTCGTGCAATAGATACTCTTCTTTTTGAGGTCCTTGATTGGCAAAAAGAAGACGTTGAAGCTGAAACATATTGTCGTGAGGGGTTCGCTGACTATGTTTGCAGCACTGGCGATCACAATCTTTTAGTAATAGAGGCAAAGCGATCAGGAGCAGCTTTTGCTCTCCGTTCCGAGCCTTTGGAAGGGCGACCATATTCTTTCGGGTTCCTTGCCTCCGAATCAAAAGCAGCGGCAGAAGCTCTTCAACAAGCGATAGGTTATGCTGCAATGCTTGGTACTCACTATGTGGCGATTACAAATGGCACCCAGTGGCTATTAACATTGACTTTCGTTGAGGGGAAGCCATTAAATGATCGACAAGTGTTTGTCTTTGAGTCCATTGAGGCTATAGGGAATCGTTTTCGATTATTCTTTGAGTGTTTCTCCAAGAACCATTTAGCAAGACATTCCCTAGATGCTCAACTTTTGGACATTCTGTTAAAGCCAGCCCCTGCTAAGGCCTCTACCAAGATTCCTGGATATCCTCAAATAGCCACTCGTAATGTTTTCCACAACGAACTCGGATACATATTGGATTACGTTTGGCGCGTCATGGCCCAAGAAGAGAATTCTGCTGATTTTGTTAAAAACTGTTATGTAAATCCAGAGAGACACAAAGATACCATCGACTTGGTGAGAGAACTATTAATAAAAAGAGTGAATGAAGATTCGATACTCATTAAACATGATATTCATAGTATTGATAAACTCCCTCAACAAATTGCCCATTTGCCAACTGAAAAACCGTTCATTATTCTTGGAGAGGTTGGCAGGGGAAAAACCTCATTCTTAAAATATTTGCGCCATGTTGCTGTCGATGACTTGCTCCATAAATTTATCCAAATTGATTTAAATTTTCTAGATAGACCGAGTAATCCGAGCGAATTATCAACCTTTATTTATGATGAAATTGATCGCCAGCTCCTTGAGAATTACAGTATCGATATTAGCGAAGACCAATTTGTTAGAGGTGTTTTGTACGGCCAGTTAAAGCGACTAAAAAACACTCCGTGATCTTCCCCTGCTTTTGTAGACAGCTTGTAAAGTTCGACTTACCATAATCCCCGGCCTTACGCTTCTCCGTGCTCACTTATCTGAGGAAGATCAGTTTATCTAATGACCTTACCCCTCACACTGGACAGCTTTCCA
>JAZDPD010000261.1:0-4329 GCA_043798045.1 Candidatus Omnitrophota bacterium
CAACCATCTCCTTTATCGGATTTGCATACAGCTCCTGCTTATGCTTGTCCATTGTTTTTCGATAGTCCTCCAACACTTTATTTACAAAATCATCTTCATTCATCTGTAAATTAAATTTCTGTTTTTTGTCTTGCTTCACTCTTGAAAGATTATTTTTGATGCTTCGACGAACCGCTTTCAATGAGCGCTCTTCCAAATCAAAATCTATTCCCTCCATAAAAAGGTAAACCATGTCATCCTGAGCAAGAGGAACAATTGCGGAATCATGCTCATCAGAAATAATTACCGGCGCCATCTCTACAGCCTTGATTTTATTATCCCCAATAGCGTCGATGCCAAACCTGTATAAGGATGGAAAGAATTCATCTTCCCCAAAACCAGCTATCCCTATTCCAGACATAGTCTCAGACTCAATTTGACGAAATACTTTACCCACAACAATATCGCACAGATCTTGTATTGATTTTTCATCCACTGGAAACTCCTGAAACAATTTCTTCGCAGACGCTTCAATAATTTTACTATATTTCTTCAAGTATCCTTGCCGTTGTTCATCCGTACTCGATTCTGAAAACGGATACTCAGCAATCCGCTCTACTATTTCACGAATAAAGTTCTCAAAGAAATCATCGAGGTTTTTCTCAGGATCTTTTAATCTTTCAGCAGAATAGTACCCGCACGCATCCCTAGCCAAGTCTGTCAACCATGCATGAATTTGTTCTCCCATCAAATGTTCCTGCTGGGCTAAAGTCAGCGGCGTAAATCCAGACCTAATAAAATCCTTAAAATCATCCACATATTCTCTAAGCGTACGAAACTTTCTCGAGCCCAATTCGTCCCTATATTTTACAATCAACGTTTCCAAAGGGATGCCAACAAAATTTAAAGATCCAAAAATCATTATCCCAACGGAGTGCTGCCCGGATAATGAAAACAGCTTGTTTTCCGAATTAAATATTTTTGACCATTCAGGCAAATTGCTATTTGTGATAGTAACTGCACTGTCCGAAGCTAACGCTACTGCCCTCTTATTTAAAACGCCAACTTGTGCAGTCATAAAGGCCCCGTCAGAACTAATTACCGATTAAACAAAACTGCTTACCGATTACTTACCGTTTATCAACCTTGTAAACATAGTGAGCGTGCACCCCATCCATAGCCCCTTTGTCCCCTTAGAATCCCCTGTAAACAAAGAAGGCAACCCATCATTTGCGGTTGCCTTCAAAATCAGCAGGGCATAAAGAAATCAGCTGACGCTGTAATAAAACAAATCAGCCATCTCTGAAACCTCAACGCGCTCCTCATGAATACGCACAAAATCAGAGGCACTCACGTCGACTTCAGAGTATTTGCCCTCTTTTGTTTCCTTAAGGAAACTTAATAAGGTCTGCTCTTTATCCATAACCATCCTTTTGACTGCATTTTATTGTCCAAAAACTCTTTAGTCAAGAACCTTTAAACCTGTTTTCATTTCAATCTCATTCCGGATCCCACCCAAGTCGATCTCAAAACCACAACTGCACGTTAACCTGTTCGTCTTCGGGAACTGAATGAACCCTTTTGCCTGGAAGTCCTGGTCGATTTTGGGGTTCACTGTAAATTTAGCATATATCTTATGTCCTTTGCCACACTGTGAGCACTTGTGATCCACTTCCGCGACATCAGCTGATTGTGGTGCTTTGGGTATGCGAGGCATCTCCTGCATCGGAACAGCCGACTTAAGGATTTTTTCATCGGCCGTGGCAAAAATCTTATAAACATTCGTGCTGGTAAAAAGCAACCGGCAGACAACCTGTATCCGGCACACAATATCATTTAATGTTGGATCATCCCCCACCTTTGTGATCTTTAGACCGATTGCCTCCAGATCCTTGATCTTAATCGAACGACCATGCGAGCGCCATGTGCCATGATTGGTCATCTTCTGCGCAATTTCTTTTGCCCTCTGCGCCTTCATCTCATCCGTAACCGGGGACTTCCTGGTTTCAGTCAAAGACCAGTGTTTAAATTTATACTGCTTAAGCCACTTCCCAACCAGATCCTCCGCAAACTTAAGCGCATGATTAACGCCTCTTAACTCACCAGGATTGATCTGCGCCACCATCGTCGCATCAAAAGGATTTAATCTGCCTTTCTGGGCAGCCTCCTTATGTTTCTCCTCAATCCATTCCATATAATCGTAGGCTGAGATCGTTGACCGGCCAATTCGAACCTGCGCATCAATCGGGCCAAGACTCCCCGTCTCAGTCATCAAAATATCATCCGAAGACATGACCATAATGGTCCCGGCGCTCTTCGCCTCTCCAGAAATCACGAAAGAAACATATTCAAAATTGCCGCGCAAGAATTCAACGATCTCTTCGGCCGCCTCACCACTGCCACCAGGCGTTTCAAGATATACATCGACTTTCTTAGTCACGCCCTTCGCCTTAGAAAGCATATCAGCGACGGTATAAAAGTCCTCTTGATTCAAGGCAACGTCCGGGATCTGCTTGCCGATGGCGCCGACCATAACCAAAAGATGCGTCTTCCGATGATCGTTATATCGCTTGATCAAGGAAAGAAGTTCTGCCTCAAGATCGTGTACACTCAATCTTCTGGAAATATACTCACTCATTAACCCCATAAAGAATCTCCATGTATCGCTTGCATGAATAATGCGCGATTATAACACATTGTTCTGTTTGAACCAAATTCTAAGTCGGATCGAAGAAAAACCTCCGCCCCATGAAAACCACAGAGCGGAGGTCATTGCAAATGACGAAAAAACCCTTTTCAGGCCGTCGGAGAACCGGTTTGGGGCGCCTCACTCAAGACTGGCAACGACGTCACCGGCTGAATATTCAAGATGACCGGAAACAAGCCATCGATCTTAATGTTATCAAGATTCTGTTGACCAATTGGCAACGGTACGCCATTCCCGTCACGCCTGATATTCATCTTGAGATACTGTTCATTGAAATCGATACCACCAACCCGATCCTTGGTCTTTAAAACCTCCGCACTTTCTTTATTAGCAGGAACATAACTTGCCGGAAGCCCTGTGGCCTCAGCGTTAACCATGTAGTACTGCGGCCCTTTATCGCCCTGATCCAAAACAATAAATCCATAACGACCTTCGGTTTGTGTCTGCTGCCCACCCCACGGGTCTTCAATGGTCACGCCATTACGCTCAAGTCCGAGATCCGACATGTGCACCATGCGAACCTCACCGGGTTTTTCAAAAGCTGCCAACTCACCCGACTGAATCAGCGCATTTAAGTCCGAAGAGCTCTGTACCGCTTTCATAAGATCCGCATTCAGACTCTCAACAACACTGGTAGCCGTCTGCTTATAGCCCCTGAAGGCTTTTGCTGACGGAATATATGATTCAACCTTTCCATCTATCAACTGAACAACAACAAAACCACCTGCGGCCGCAGCCGCTTGAATATCCGCATCTTTATAGGACCTGTTATCAACTCCCCCCACATTGCGGATAACAGCAGGTATATCATTAATGGACGTCGCTGTACTCGGAACCTTCCATCCAAACACCGGAGCCTTAACAAAAGACATGACCTGCCCTTTGCCACTCGTAATCTGCCCCTGAACTAAGGCGCCCAACGCCTCTTGCGTTATCATTGCACGGTCTTTTGTTTTCAATACATCCGCGCTTTCTTTATTAGCAGGAACATAACTCGCCGGAAGCCCTGTGGCCTCAGCATTGACCATGTAATACTGCGGCCCCTGATCGCCCTGGTCCAAAACAATAAAACCATACCGACCTTCCGTCTGCGTCTGTTGCCCTCCCCACGGATCCTGAATAGTCACTCCACTTCGCCCAAGTTCAAGATCCGATATATGCACCATACGAACCTCACCAGGTTTTTCAAAAGCTGCAAGCTCACCCGATTGAATCAATGCATTTAGGTCCGCAGAACTCTGAACAGCCTTCATCAAATCTGCGTTCAGATTCTCAACAACACTGGTAGCCGTCTGCTTATAACCCCTAAAAGCTTTTGCTGAGGGAATATACGACTCCACTTTCCCGTCTATCAACTGCACAACAACAAAACCACCCGCAGCCGCTGCCGCTTGAATATCCGAATCTTTATAGGACCTATTATCCACTCCTCCCACATTACGGATAACAGCGGGTATATCATTAATGGACGTCGCCGTACTCGGAACCTTCCATCCAAACACCGGCGCCTTAACAAAGGACATGACCTGGGCCTTACCGCTTGAGATTTGCCCTTGAACTAATGTGCTAAGCTCTTGCTGAGTCTTCTCCGCACGATCTTTTGTCTTTAAAATGTCCGCACTCTCTTTATTCGCAGGAACATA
>JAZDPD010000264.1:0-4168 GCA_043798045.1 Candidatus Omnitrophota bacterium
GGCCCAATTCATTGCCGACAAAACGGTTGCGGCTGTTAGGGCTAAAACATGTTGTGGCCAAATCCCCGATACCGGTAAGCCCTGTAAATGTTTTTGGATTTGCCCCAAGGACTTTCCCCAGCCGTGACATTTCAACAAGGCCTCTTGTCAAAAGAGCGGCCTTTGTATTCGTTCCAAATCCAAGCCCGTCACAAATTCCGCAGGCCAAGGCAATAACATTCTTGATGCTGCCGCAAATTTCAACACCAAGCAAATCGTTATTGGTGTATATCCTGAAAGTCGACGAACTAAAAAGACGTTGAACAACACGTGCCAAATCATGGCTCCTTGAAGCCGCGACGGCCGTGGTGGGAATCTTTCTGGCCACTTCAATGGCAATGGTCGGGCCTGAAAGAGCCGCAATCCTGATCTTGCCCAATTCTTTCTCGATCAACTGTGTCATGGTCAGGAATGTTTTGGTATCGATCCCCTTAACAACGCTGACAAAGGGCTTGTGCCGATAATTATATTTTTTGATATTCTTAAGGGTCGCCGTAAGGAATTGTGACGGGACTGCCAGGACGATCAAATCATTATTTTCAATGGATGCTTTCAAATCAGACGTAAGTCTCACCTGTTCAGGGATCTTGATCCCGGGTAAAAACTTTGCATTGATACGTGACTGCACCACGATTTTGGTATACTCGGGAAATGCCCCCCAAAGCTCAACAGCATGCCCATTTTCCGCCAATAAGATAGCCAGCGTTGTTCCCCAGGCCCCATCACCAATAACAGCAATTTTCATTGATTTATTCATTGTCATTTCCAGGTAAATTTCTCGCGAAGAATTTCCCAGTAATAAGCCGCGCCCCATTTCAAGACCTGAAGTTTCCTCTCACCGCCATCACGTGCCGGCTCATCACCCGGGATATCCGCCACTTTCAATTTGCGCTTGGCCGCACGGATAGATAACAGCGGCTCCCAGCTGACATGCGTACGAAAAAGCGATTCTTCAAAAGAATAACTTTGATCTTTATCCAGATCAAGCTCTTGAATAAGATCCTTGCGGTAGATGCGATAAATGACCATGGCATCCGTATAACGCGCCCCGTGCAGCAAATTAATAGATCCGGTAAACAACCAGTTGCCAAAACCTGTCACCGCATCATCGTCATAACTTTTCGCGCCCTGTGCATAACGCGAAACAATCACCATGTCGAAACCCTCATTAAACTTCCTGATGCAAGGCCCTAACAATTCCGGGATGGAATTACCGTCAGGGCTAAAAGTTAAAATCGCATCACCTTTGACAAACGGCAAGGCATCCATATAGGCCCCGCGAATACCAGGGCTTTTCTGAAGCACCACATCATAACCGAATTCTTTGGCTATCTTGACAGTATTGTCTTTTGAATTTCCATCCACAACAAGAATCTGCTCAAACAAGGACCGGTCAACCTTGGGCATAACAGAACGCATGCCTGTTTCTTCGTTGAGCGTTGGGATGAGGAGTGTTACGCGCATGTGGCCCTAAGGAAGAATTGGAGCGAAAGACCGGAATCGAACCGGCGTCATCAGCTTGGAAGGCTGAGGTTCTACCACTGAACTACTTTCGCATTTAAACATTCATTAAAAATACTATGTTCCAAATTTCGGGATAATATAGCATATTATTTAATAAGAAAGAAAATTTAATTTTGAAAATATCGTGAAATTCAAATTCATCAAATTATTTAATTAAATTGTTTTCTATAGAATCAGCCGTTGGAAATGACAAGTTTAATGCCATCTGGCATGATGAGAATCTTTTTTTGTTTAAACAAGCTGCCGATTGCCATTTTAAACTTCTTTTTACTCACCCCGAAAAGCGCGTGGATCTCTTGCGGTGGCGTCTTATCCGTAAACGCACAACAACCTCCGCTGGACGTAAGATGATTGATGATTTGCTCCGACAGGTCCATAACACCTTGATATCCTGCTTTCTGCAGGCAAAGATCAATACGCCTGTCAGGCCTGATCTTCTTTATAAATCCGTGTAATTTCTGCCCGGGGCTAAGGGGCTGAAAAATTTCATTCTCATATAACAAGCCCCAGCTGTCATGATTGACAATTGCTTTATAACCCATATCAGTCTTGACAGAAACCAGGATATCTACCGCATCGCCATCGCACCAGTTGTCGGGGGCCTCATCATAGATATACTTGTTAAGCCTTGATGATGCGGCAATGCGCCCTGTCCCTTCATCACGGTAAATATAAACAACATGACGCTCCCCGACTTTCATGATCTTCAATTGTTCACCAACAGGCACAAAAATATCCTTGGACAGTCCGCAATACAAAAAAGCACCACTGTCAATAACAGAAACAACCTCGAGATAATCACACGTTCCCACATGCGCCTGAAGCAGCTGTGTCTTATCCGGACCGTTTGAATCTGTCATTGATTTTGCTTGTTCAGGCATTTGCATTGGAAGTATCTTCCATCCCTTCATCCGAGCCAGCTCCCTGCGGGAGACGAATGGTAAATGTTGAACCTTCTCCTACCTGGCTTGTGACCGTTATCGTGCCTTTATGCCGCTCGATAATGCTATAGGCCATAGAAAGGCCTAGTCCTGTGCCCTTACCCACTGGTTTGGTTGTAAAAAATGGTTCAAAAATATGTTTTTGGATTTCGGGAGAGATCCCGGAACCCGTATCTGATATTTCAATGACACTTTCATTATTATCCATAAATGTTCTGATAACAATCTTGCCCTGCTTGGGAATCGCCTGGGCTGCATTCACAATCAGATTAAGAAATACCTGACTTAAAAGCTGCGGAAAACAATAAACACTGGGCACCTGACCGTAGTCTTTTACCAGCTCAACCCGGTATTTAATCTCCCCGCGTGCGATATTCAATGCGGACTGAATAACCTCATGAATATCGGCTTTCACCAGACGTCCGTCATCCGAATGAGAGAAACTCCTCAAATCCTTGACAATTTTAGAAATGTGCGTCATCCCGTCAATGGATTCATTGGTCAGCTTGGGAAGATCTTCAAGGATCAGGTCAAGCCCCAATTCTTTCTTGAGATTTTCCACACTCTCGGAAAGCTGGAGAACATTGTCACCCGGCTGATTCTTCAGGTAAATATCAATTTCCTGATATTTGGCAAACATCCTGCTGATATCACTGACATAGCGCTGCAGGCTATCCATATTGCTGATGACAAAACCGGTCGGATTATTGATCTCATGCGCCACACCTGCCGCCAACTGCCCCACTGTGGCCATCTTTTCCGACTGAATCAACTGCATCTGTGTATGTTTTAAATCTTCATAGGCTTGTTTTAATGCATTTTCCGCTGCGATACGATCCTGAATTTGATCCTGCAATTTCTTATTGGCATCTAAAAGCTGGGCTGTTCTTTCCTGAACCTGTTGTTCAAGAGTATCGCGGGCTTGCAATATCTTGGCCTTGGCCTCATTGAATTCAATGAAAAGCGGCGCGATTAAAACAATCCCGCCAGCCATGATCACGGATAATAAAAGCCCCAGTGACTCATTGAACAGATCAACCACAACAACATCAGAACCTGAAATCAAATGGAACAACGGAACAATTCGGCGAAAAGCCATGAACAACATGGCAATCGAAATGAGCACCCAGGCTGTTCTGCGTCCGGTAATACGGATCAACCTGAAAGCCTTGAAAGCGGCAAAGGCTTGAATAAAAACAGAAACGCTCAGAATAAATATTGCCAGAATTCTTATATCCATTTAACCTTTAAAATTGTATTAAGACAAAAAGTTAACTGTATTAACCGGATACAATACCAACACTATCATGCACCAATACCCTGTGCTACTTTGTTACGCGTTTGGCACTGCGTGAAGGTTTCTTTGAATACCCTGGATGATTATCCATCCATGTCTTTGAAAACCGATCCAACCATTCACGTGACGCTTTCTCAAAACCAATGTCAAGGCCGGCTTTTTCACTTTCAATCCATTTAAAACGTTCAATTTCTTTCTTAACCTCTTCATTCTTCAACAATTCCGGATTTTTCAATGTAAGCATAATCTCCTCCATTTTTAGATTAAACCCGAATTGTGCATTACGGGCTGTTTTTCGACACAAGCGCTTGCACAAAAAAGTGCATTCGCCTTCGAATTGGCCTTCTACAATTTCTTATCCGGAAAA
>JAZDPD010000275.1:0-9856 GCA_043798045.1 Candidatus Omnitrophota bacterium
CGACAGTGGTGGGAAAAGATATGCCGTATGTGATGCGAAAGATGACGCCACAGGGTGTGACATTTGATGTGGAAGGCCGGCGTATCTATGCCGGGCTTTATTCATCGTTAATCGGTGAACACCAGGTGAAAAATGCGGCACTGGCCATGGCCATGGCGGAAGATCTGGAAACCTTCGGGTTTGTGATTACAGAAGAAGCGGTGCGAGAAGGCGTGGCGGATGTGGCATGGCCGGCGCGTTTTGAGACAGTCAGTGTGCATCCGACTGTTATTCTGGATTGCGCGCATACGCTGGAGTCCGCGCAAGCATTGAAAGAGACGTTTCAGGCCGTCTTTCCCGGACGGCAAGCTGTGGTTGTTCTTGGGATGAGCAGGGATAAGGATGCGGCTGGATTTGAAAAAACATTGGAGCCCATTACACAGGAACTTATCCTTGCCAAAGCTGATCATCCGCGGGCCATGGACTGGAAAGAAGCCCTTCTTGTGCCAGAGGCTATCGTGAAGGCGAAGACAATCGCCGGAGTTGATGGTATTATTGTTGTGACAGGTTCGGTGTTTGTTTGCGCGCAAGCGGCACGGTGATGGTTTATTTTACGAGATGATGCCATGTATCAGTATAAAGGTTTGGAAGACACAATTGCGGCGATTGTTACGCCCTCAGGTACGGGCGGTATCGGGGTCGTGCGCCTGAGCGGGCGGGATTCGCTGCGTATCCTGGAGGGTTTCTTCACAGGACATGCCGGTGTTGCGCCCGGTGGCTGGGGGACATTCACCGTGCATCACGGCTGGATCAGGAATCCGGCGGGAGATTTACTGGACGAAGTCCTGGTAACGCTCATGCGCGCGCCAAAAAGTTATACGTGTGAAGATGTTGTGGAGATCAGTTGTCACGGGGGATCAGCCGCTGTGCGGGCGGTATTGGAATCGTGCCTGGCCCATGGCGCTCGCCTGGCCCAGCCGGGAGAATTTACCAAACGGGCTTTTTTAAATGGCAGGATTGATCTAGCGCAGGCCGAGGCGGTGCTGGATGTGATCAATGCCCGAACCCAGGCGGCCCTTCGTGTCAGTGAGCGGCAATTGAAAGGTGATTTTTCTGCGGAGCTTGAAGATTTGCGAGCCAGGCTTTTGGTTGTTTTGGCGGATATTGAGGCGGTGCTTAATTTCCCCGAGGATGATACGCAGGCACAACAGGACGATAAATTAAGCCGGCATCTGTTAGAGGTGCGTGCGAGGCTGGCGTTATTTTTGGCAACGGCACAAAGCGGCCGCGTGCTTAAAGAAGGCATCAAGGTTGTGATCTGCGGCAAACCGAATGTGGGGAAGTCGTCCTTGTTAAATGCGCTTTTGCGTGTGCCGCGTGCGATCGTGACGGATGTGGCGGGAACCACGCGTGATGTGCTGGAAGAGTTGGCCAATATTGACGGTGTCCCGGTCAACCTGGTGGATACGGCCGGGATACTGTTGCCCAGGGATAAGGTTGAAGAAGAGGCTGTGCGCCGGTCCCGGGCTTCGGTCGAAAGCGCGGATATTGTCCTTTTGGTATTGGATCAAAGTCAGCCATTGCAGGAAATGGATTGCGCACTTTTGGCACAGATGAAAAATCCGCACACGATTGTTATTTTGAACAAATCAGATTTACTGGAAAACTGGGACACACAAAGTTTAAATATAATTGATCAAAAAACTTTGTGTGTCCCGGTTTTTGTAAAAGTTTCTGCTTTAACGCGCCAGGGACTTGATGTTTTAAAGAATGAGATGCTTAAGATGGCGCTGGGCACAGCCGGATGCGAGACCGGGGGGCTTGTGATCAATGAGATGCGCCATGTGCAGGCCTTGCAGCGGGCGGATGAAGCCCTGGGGCGTGTTTCCGGCGAGGTCTCGCTGGAGTTTGCGGCCGAGGATATCAAGATGGCGATCAATGAACTGGATGCCATCACCGGGCGTTATGTGGATGACGATGTCATTGATCATATCTTTTCGAATTTTTGTATCGGGAAGTGATGCCGGAGAGCTCCATGCGTGCCTTGTTTGAATTTGACCGAAAACCGCTTTTATTCACGAATCCGCTTGAAGTCATCGTAGCGCATGATCCCTGTAAGATGAGTGCCTGTTTCAGCGCGGTGGAAAAGGCCCTTTCCCGGGGGCATTATGCCGCCGGCTTCCTGTCGTATGAAGCCGGCCATGCCCTGGAGCCGGCGTTGGGGCAAGCCAAAGGTGATGGTTTCCCGTTAATGTGTTTTGGTATTTTTAAAGCGCCGGCTTGTGAACGTCTGGCAGCGGTTGATGATGGTTTTTGCCTGAAGGATATTTCCTGCCGTATTTCCAAAGAAGATTATACTCGCGATATTGCCCGTATCCATGATCATATTCGTGATGGGGATGTTTACCAGATCACGTATTGCCTGAAGAAGTATTTTTCATTCCGGGGGGATCCCCATGCGCTTTATCGAAGACTTTTAAAGCACCAGCCCGTGCCGTATCCTGCGTATATCGAAGCAGAGGGACATAAGATCCTGTCATTGTCGCCGGAAATGTTTGTGAAGAAGATCGGGACACGCCTGATCACCAAGCCCATGAAAGGGTCGTGACCGCGCGGCGGTTTTTCCAATGATTTGTTCGGACAGTGGTGGTTGCAGTTTGATGCCAAGAACCGTGCGGAGAATGTGATGATTGCGGATTTGCTGCGCAATGATGTGGGGCGGATTGCCCGTCAGGTGCGTACGCCGCGTTTATTTGAAGTGGCGCGCTACAAGACCATTTTTCAGATGACCTCGACCGTGGAAGGCGAGGTTGACCCTGCCATAGGCCTGGAAGATCTGTTCAAGGCCATATTCCCGTCCGGTTCGGTGACCGGTGCCCCCAAGATTCGCACCATGGAGATCATTGACCAGCTTGAAGGCGATGCGCGCCGTATTTATACCGGGGCTATCGGCTGGATCTCGCCGCAGAAAGATTTGTTTTTCAATGTTCCCATCCGCACCATTTTGATCACAGACGGCTACGGTGAGATGGGTGTCGGCGGCGGGATCGTCTGGGATTCAACCGCTGATGGTGAGTGGGCGGAAGGACTTTGGAAAGCCAGGTTCCTTGAGGATGCTGTTATTTCACGCGCAACTGCAGCGCCATGATTTCGTTATTTTTCTTTTCAATGATATCATTCAGGCGTTTGATCTCCCGAAGGGCAGTGTCATTCTCCTTGGTTTTTCTGGCGATCAGGCTGGAAGCTTCGGTGATGTCCTGGCGCAAGTTATTGACTTTCTTTTCCAGGACGGCCAGTGACGTTTCGTGTTCTTTCAGCTGGTTGACCATTTTTGCCTGGGCATTGACCGCTGTATTCTTTTGTGCCAGAAGTTCTTTGGCGGCATGTTCAAGGGCTTTGATTTTTTGTTCATGTTCCAGTGTTTCTTTTGGATCGGCAACAGATGCCGTTACGGGCAATACGGCCGCAGGTGATTCAAGTTCTGCTTTCAGGGCGCTGTTCTGCTGCCTTAGTTCTGATATGGTTGCGTCCTGATCTGTCAGTTGCCGTTTGACAGATTTGAGTTCATCACTTTGATTGATGGAAGTTAATTGCTGCAGTTGTTCGATCTGAACATCGCGGGCAGCAATCTTTTCATTTAATTCTGCGGCGATGCGGGTTGCCTGGGATGCGTTTGACTCTGCTTCCGAAAGAAGATCCTGGGAGCGGCGCAAACGCATTTCCAGTGTTCGCACCGCATCATCATCAACCGCGCGTCGGCCTGATACCGGATGCAGGTTGCGCTGATTATCCTGGAGCTGGACGATGGATCCGGAGAGTTCTTCCAAACGTTGTTGTTTGGCGGCCAGTTCACGTTGAAGATCCGAAGTTTTGGTAGCAGCCTCCGCAAGGTTTTGGAGGTTTTCCTGGTTTTGAGTTTTGCTGGCCGCGAGTTCTTGTTTTAGTTGGGCGGATTCTTCCCGGAGCTGCTTGAACTCTTGTGGTATTTGATCCAGTTTCTTCTGAAGTTTGGCGGCATTGTCATTTTGTTGAGCCAGGGATGATTCAAGTGTTTTGATCTTATTCAAAAGAGGTTTCTCGATAACGGTTTCCTGTGTGACCAGGGCTTTATTCAAGTCAGTTGTTACGGTCGCCAGCTGACGTTCCAGGTTTTTGATGCGCATGCCGGATTTTCCAAGGGCTTTTTCTTCCACGTCAAGCCGGGCTTCAAGGGCGGCATTCTGGGCGGCGACTTTCTTGGCCTGGACCATGTTATAAGCTGTTGTTGTTTTCATGGCTGGGGCAGCTGGCTTGGGTAACGGAGCGGCTGGTTTGGGCAAAGGAGTTGCCGGGGTCAGGTGGCTGTTTAAGTCGTTGAGGGCGGTGTCATTTTCGAGGAGCCCGTTTTCAATGCGGGAGATTTCCCGGCTGATGCGGGTCAGGTTTTTGTCGGTGAGTTTCAAGTCACCCTGTTGCTGGCTGATGAGCATATCACGCTCGGAAAGTTGTTTTTTGTATCGCACCAGAAGCGTTTTCATGTCGGACAATTGTTGGTCCCGGATGTTCATGACTTTCTTAAGGTCGGTGATTTTGGTGTTGTCAGAGGCCAGGGTGCTTTTAAAGGATGTCAGGCCTGCGTCGCGATTGGGTATGGTGCGCTTGAGTTCTTCGATTTCTTTGACCCGGTCGGCATAGTCGGCAACGAGCTCACTGAACAGGCGCTGTTCTTTAAAGTTCTTGGCGGCGATTTCATCTTTGATGGTTTTGTAATAATGATCAATCTTGTTAATGGCTTCGATGTAACGGTCAACACCCTGTTTCAGGTTGGTGTTCATGGACGTTAGTTCATTTTTGATTCTTTCCAGGTTTTGGTGTTTGTCATTGGTGGCCAGGGTTGTGTCCAGCAATGTGCCGCGTTTGGCATCAAGGGCATTGTAGAGTTCCGGCGATCCGTTGATCGGTGTTGTTAAAGGCTTGTGCTGTTTGGCCAGGAGCGCGATGTCGGCGATCAGGGCGTTGACATCGCTGGTATTGATGGCAATGGCAAAAGACCCTTTGGCGTAGGCGGGTGTTTCTTCGGTGAGGATGTCGTTGGAAGGGTGCAGGCGCTGGGGGACGCGGTCAATGGGAATGTCTTTCATGACGGAAGTATAGATTTCGCTGTAAGGCGTCCCGTAGAATTTCTCGCGCAGCTCCAGGACTTCGCGAGAGCGTTTGTAAAGAGACTGGTACAGGGCGTCATTTTCCGTGATCAGGTTGCGGATCATGTATTCCAGGTCTTTGGTATCCTTTTCATATTCCAGCAGCTGATCTTTAATGTGGCTGATGTCGCTGATGACCTCCACAATATTGGCTCTTGTTTCTGAAGATGTTTCAGGTTGATCGGCAATTTTCTTCAGGTATTCGCGCGCAATGGCATTATCCGGCTGGATGCGCAGGATGCGCTGGAATTCCTTGCTGGCGTTGGCCATGTCCCCGCGGTTGTATTGCAGGAGGGCAAATTCTTCCAGAAAATGCAGTTGTGAGCGATAGGCCTGGGCCCGGGCACAGGGACAAGTTGCCAGATTTAGGGTCAGAAATATTAAAGAAAGAAACAATAAAAATATTTTTTTCGGCATAAGGTTAAGGTTTCTGGATGTTCTGAAGGTTGGTCTGGATTGTTTTTATTTGAACGTTTTTATTCGCCAGATTTTCCTGGATGATCCTGAGGCGTTTGAGGATATCCTCGAAACGGTCCTGGAGGCTGGCCAGGGCGTGATCTTTTTCTGTCAGCAACTGTTCTTTGTTTTGTAGCTCCTGTTTTGCTTTTTCAACAGCAGCCATAAGTTCCTGGGCAACGGGCGAGTAGGCAGGGGTGGGGGCGATGTCTTTAGGGGATGGTGTGTTTTCTGCTGCTGCCGCGTTTTCCGGTGGTGCCATGCTTTCACGTTCAGCCAGTTCGGCTTCTCCCGCGGCCAGGCGTGTGCGCAGTTCCTGCAATTCTTTTTGCTGGTCCAGGCGCTGGGACATCAGCTGGCTTTTGAGGTAAGCGATCTCCTTGTTGAATTTGTTGGCGATCTTGCGGCCGCTGATGACACGCTGCAGGATCTCTTCATCGGAGATGTTGGATCCCGGCAGGCTGGCAAGGCCTGCGACCATGCTTTCCAGTTCATCGACAAGGGCGTTGTATTTTTCGGCTTGTGCTTTCAATTCATTTTCGCTCAGGCGCTGGCGTTTATGGTAGACCAAAAGCTGTTCCAGAAGAATGTTTGTATCTTTTTCGTAATAATTGGAAGCTGGCAGGAAGTCTTCACGGGAAAAGTCGAAGGTGCCACAGGGAAGACGGCGCAGCATTTTGGTGAGAAAGGCGTACGCCGGATCCCGGTCCGCAATTTTCTGAAGATGGTAATGGGCCAAACGGTTATGGCAGTCCATGCGGATGATTTCCAGGAAAACCTTGGCGGCTTCGCCGTTGTTGCCGCTCAAATACATTTCCCGCCCGTAACGGTACATCTGGCTGTTGGTCAACTCCATGATATTGAGTTCATATTTGTCTGATTTGATCGATGCCGGCGGGCATGATTGTCCGGCGGAAGGGGTGCAGGCTTTTTCCGGTCGGCCGGGAAGCTTGGTGGCTGACGTTGTTTGGGCATGGGCATTCAGCACCATGGCAATGGTTAATGTGATGCCCAGCAGAAATGTAAGAAAGGATCGTTTCATGGCCCCTCATTGGGTATTGGATTAGGAATTATGCATATATATTTTTACATAATAAAAGCATCTATGTATATAAAATATGAAATTCTTTTATATATGCCTGTCATGGGTGATGCGGGTGGCAGAGAATGCGGAAATCTGCCGGGAAAATATTTGGGCTAAAAATTTTCCGGAAATATGATATAACATTAACCTTATGGAATATATGACGCCCATGCAGCAGCAGTATCAGGAGATCAAATCCCGCCACAGGGATTGCATCCTTTTTTTCAGATTGGGGGATTTCTATGAAATGTTTTATGAAGATGCCCAGGATGCTTCCCGCCTCCTTGATCTTGTATTGACCGGGCGCGGCAAGGCCGAGGTTGGACGTGTGCCGATGTGCGGCATTCCGTTTCATGCGGCGGATAATTATATTGGCCGCCTGGTTAAGGCCGGACGTAAGGTGGCCATCTGCGAGCAGGTGGAGGATCCGGCCAAGGCCAAGGGCCTGGTCAAGCGGGATGTTGTTCGCATCATTACGGCCGGAACTTATCTGGATGAAGCGGCGGATGCACGATATATAGCCAGCGTTTGTTTTGACGGCAAGCAGTATGGTTTGGCGTTTACGGATACGGCCACCGGCGTGATTCATGCCAATCAGTTGCCGCTTTCACGCGCGGTTGAGGCTTTGGCCAAATTGCCCCTGAATGAGTGTATTTTTCCTGAAGGGACTGATTTGGAGATATTCCAACACCCGTTATTGAGATTGAAATCCGTGGCCATGACGCCGTTTCGTGCCTGGTCATTTGGGCAGGACCGGGCGTATCAGACGTTGTGTGATCATTTTGAAATTAAATCCCTGCGCGGCTTTGGCATTGAAGATGTGCCTTTAACGCATGGGGCAAGTGGCGCTCTGGTTGAATATTTGAAAGAGATGAATAAAACCAGGCTCGCCCATCTGGATCGTGTGGCACTTTATGATGACGGGGAGTATGTTTTTATTGCGCCCGCCGCGCACCATGGACTTGAAATGGCGTCTTTGCTGGAGGTGCTTGACCAGACCCTGACACCCATGGGCAAGCGGACCCTTAGGTTTTGGTTATACCATCCGCTCAAGGATCCTATGGCAATTTGCGCGCGCCAGGATGCTGTGGAGCTTTTAAAAGGAATGCCGGACACCATGGCCGTTCTGGGGAGCCGGCTTTTAAAGAATATTCCTGATGTGGAAAAAAGTTTATCCCGCATCAGCTGTGCTTGTGCATCTCCGAAGGATTTGCTGGCGTTGCGTCAGGCGCTGGTGCGTGGGCCGGAGCTGGGACTGGCCCTGGCCGCATTATCCACCGAGAATCCGCTGTTTGTTGTCCAGGACCTGCCGGAGCTGCGTGAAAAACTGGAGCGCGCCATTGATCCTGAAATGCCGCTGGCCAAGAATGAGGGCAGGGTTATCCGTGCCGGGTTTCATGCGGAATTGGATGGATTAAAAAATCTGCAGGAAGGGGGGCGTGCCTGGCTGGCATCTTACCAGGCGGATGAGATCCGTCGGACAGGGATCCATTCGCTCAAGGTTGGGTTTAACCGTGTATTCGGGTATTATATTGAGGTCACCAATGTTCATTTGAAATCCGTGCCGGCTGATTATCAGCGTAAACAGACACTGGCTAATGGCGAGCGCTTTATTACGCCGGAGCTTAAGGAATTTGAACTGAGTGTCTTGTCGGCCGAAGAGAAAGTGTTGCGCATTGAGGCGGAGATTATCCGTGAGTTGGAACGTGCGGTTTTATCGGCCAGTGCGTTGGTTCACCGTTTTTGCCGGGAGATTGCCGGGGTGGATGTCCTTTACAGTTTAAGCCTCCTGGCCCTGCGCCCCGGGTATGTCCGACCGAAAATGTCTGCCGGGGATGAACTTGTCATTGTTGAAGGCCGGCATCCGGTGGTGGAAGCGATCCTGCCGCGGGATTTTATTCCGAATGATACACAGATGGATTGTGTGCAGGCACATTTGATGATCCTGACCGGTCCGAATATGGCAGGAAAATCAACGTATATCCGTCAGAACGCAATCCTGGTGGTCATGGCGCAGATGGGCAGTTTTATTCCGGCAGCATCGGCCGTGATTGGCGTGGTGGATAAAATTTTTACACGTATCGGTGCGCATGATGAGATCAGCAAAGGCCAGAGCACATTCATGGTTGAGATGACGGAGGCGGCGGATATTGTGAATAATATGACCCCCAAAAGCCTGGTGATCCTTGACGAGATCGGCCGCGGGACATCGACGTATGACGGCCTGGCGATTGCCTGGTCCCTGGCGGAGTTTCTGGCGGAACGACGGGTGCGCACGCTTTTTGCCACGCATTTTCATGAACTTACCTTGCTGGCGGATCAGTACCGCGGTGTGAAGAATTTTAATGTGGCTGTACGTGAGTGGGAAGAGAAGATCATATTCCTGCACAAGATCATTCCCGGAGGGACTGATGACAGTTACGGGATTTATGTGGCCAAACTCGCCGGGATGCCAGCGGTTGTCATCCAGCGTGCCAAGAAGATTTTGGCTGAACTTGAAAAAGACGGGAATTTACGTGAACGGTTAAAAGACGGTAAGAAGTCTTCAGGAGAGGGCGATCTTTTTGCCAGGGCCATGGATACAACAGCGCAGGAGATTTTGGCAGAGCTTCAAGCTCTTGATGTGAATGCACTTACGCCGATCCAGGCTCTTGGAAAATTGAATGAATTGAAAAATCTTGTTGGGTAGGGGTGGCTTGAATGTTGTTGTATAAGGGTGGCCACAGGGAGCTGCCCGTACACGGGATTAAGGAGTAAATATATGGCTCAGGTACACGTTCTTCCTTCAGATGTGATCGCGCGCATTGCGGCCGGCGAGGTGGTCGAACGCCCGGCGTCTGTTGTGAAGGAGCTTGTTGAGAATGCGCTCGATGCGGGTGCTACGCGCATTGAAGTTCATCTTAAAGACGGCGGTAACAGCCTGATCCATGTCAAGGATAACGGACGGGGGATCAGCCGTGAAGATTTGCTGGTTTTGTTCCAGCGTCATGCTACCAGTAAGATCACCTCCAAAGACGACCTGGATAAGGTGTTGTCGCTGGGGTTTCGCGGTGAAGCACTTTATTCTGTCGGGTCCGTTGCCGAGGTCAATATTAAAAGCCTGGCGGCCGGACAAAGTGATGCCTGGGAAATGGATGTTAAAGGCGGTCACAAGTCA
>JAZDPD010000021.1:0-4618 GCA_043798045.1 Candidatus Omnitrophota bacterium
ATATATCCAGCTGTATTGTTCAGCATCACGTTTGGCCAGGTAGGTATTAACGGTGAAAATGTCAATATTCTTGGCTTTGACAGCAGCTAGAGAGGCGGTCAAGATAATGATCAGCGACTTCCCTTCTCCGGTTTTAATTTGTTCGGCGAGGCCTTTGGCAACAATAGTCTTCGATGAAAAGAAAAGCAGGACGGATGCCAACTGAACATTAAAGGCCTTAAGTCCGTAATGCCGTTTGATGATTTCTCTTAAACCAGCCAAGTACGGCAATTTAATATCATCGAACGGGATATGTTCTTGACGAAATCCGGTTTTTAAATGGTATAGACGGACATGGATTTCTTTTTCGGTTAGTTGTTTGAATTCATTTTCCAAGGCAAGCACCGCGCTAATTTCCGTGATCAACCTCTCGCGTTCTAATCCAGAGAGCCCTTCAATTTCTTGAACCATTCTTTCGACAGAAGCTTCATGGGATGTTTTTACGGCGTACTCATAAGACAAACTCACGATGGCATCAAGGGCGTTTGTGATGCCCTTTTCGTGAGCAAGATGGATCAGACTGGCGGTGTGTTCTGTTGCTTCACGATACAACATGGTATTAGCCAGGTAGCTTAATTCTGCCAGAAAGGAATTAAGATCTTGCGCAAGGTTCTCCTTTGTTACAACATGTTCCATCAATGACAAAAGGCTTCCCATAGAATCGATATTGGTGCGCTGGCTGATCATATTCATGTACCCTATCAAGGTAAGAATATCTGTACCGGGTATATTTAAATGCAAAAGGTGAATAATGATGGCAAACAGCCGGTTTTTATAATCGGCGTAGATGGCCAATGCTTCTTTGGGAATGGTTGTATTTTGCTGAAAAAAACAAGGCCGGAGAACAAAGGAACATTTGTAGATGATGGCCAAGGATCTCTCTAAATAATGATCAATGTAGGTAATATTCTTGTTGTGATTAAGGAGGAATAATAGAAGTTCCCGGTCATCTTTTCGCAGCATAGACCAGGTATATTTACCTGTGGCATTATAGGCCCTTTCGGTCAGGCCGGTTATTGACGGGACGTAATCAGGGTTAGTCGTCAGGTTTAACTGGATCGATTTGATGGCTGAAGGAATGGCATTACTAAAAACTATGTTGGCCGGAAGGAGTAAATGATGAATCCTTACGACGCCGTATGTGCCGAATAACCTGCGTAATTTAAACAGGATCAGTCGTTCATTTTCCCAGAATGGTGCGTCAGATAGATACTTCTTAAGTTCGAAAAAGTCATTGGAGAAATCTTTACTGTGATCTCGAAGGTATAATAAATGCGAAAGCTTAATGCGCGAATTCTCAGTGATGGTTCCAGCAGGTATTCCGGATTCATTAAGTTTTAAGAGTACTGTTTCGATAGACTCAAGCTTTAAGGACGTCTTTTGAAAACCAAATTGATCCAAAATAGCGAGTAACGGTTCGGGATACAATTTCCCATTTTGTTTAGAGTAAATGAGGTTGATGATCCGGTCGAGTTGATCCAGATTTTGTGATGTTAATATTTCATTGTGAAGCCTTGAAAACTTGAGCTTGTCGGCATCATTAAAAGTATGGAATTTTTCCATGATCGTATTCCATTTAACAGTCATGGGCTGCAGGGAAAGGTCGTTGTCATGATTGGCTTGATCCGTCATTGCCGCGTCAATCTGTTCCGGCGCTGGCAAAAGCCGCCTGGGGTCGGTTTCAACATCAGGGATTTCTGTCAACCAGGGACTAAACATTTGCTTGTTCGATGATAAAATAGTGAGCAGTTTCTTTGCTGTAGTCAGGGTCAGGAATTCGATGCGATCTTCATCATTTCCCTGGTTTCTTGTGATACGGTTACCCAAACGGAAAGCTTTAAGCTTATCCACATAAAGTCGTTTTATATAATCCCCTGCTTCCAATCCCATGAGACGACGGCGTGATGTGATGCCCAATTGGCGTGCTGCCCAGCCAACAGCATGTTTTTGGGTACATTCTTTTATTTCAGGATGAAAGTCTCCCAGCTGTTTTAAGTATTGTTGAATTTTCAATGCAACAGACGGAGAGTTTTTCAAGCTGTTAAAGTTGTCAGTCAAAATTTTAAACAAGCTTTCAAAATCTTCATGCGGGACAACCAAAAGTAACCGGTAAGCTGTATTGTCTATTTCTGCATGTTGCGTTTCGAAGTCTTGAATCTTTCCTATTCTGTTTTGGATATCTTCTAAAGGATGTTTTAGAATTATATCCAAATCTTTTAAAACCATTCTGTTGCGGTGATTAATTCGCTGAAGAATTTCAGTCTCACTCTCACGGGAATACACGCCATCCTCTCCTTCAATAAATGATGAATGTTCCATGAAATAATGTTTGAGCTCGTGATTATATTTATCATCAAGAGGGTGTTGATACGGGATGTTTAAAGGATAAATGTCGCCTGTGTTTTGCGCGGTTAATTTCTTGCCGCCTAAGATGACAAAAAGCTTCGGGCGATCGCTAGCTTTTGTATTTAAAACATTTTGGATATATTGAGAACGCGTGATTGTTGATGTTTGCGTCCAAATAGTTGTTGCATACAGTTTGCGGATTTCATCTTCTGACCATAATCCTTTCATTAAGTTCATTAAGACTTCAAAGATTTCCTTCAGAGATGATCCTTGACTAAAGAAATCATCTATATTCTTGGCTATGTTAACGCTCATGGATGGATTAATGGCCAAGAATAGCGCCGTTGAATAATTCTTAATGCCTAACGTTTGTCGCCATTCTTCCATTTTCAGGAAATCTTCGAGTTTTAAAGATTTTCTAAATCCTAATATTTTCCCAAGATTCTTCGGATCAAAGAATTTCCAATGGGCCAGGATAGTCTCCCCTGCAATATCCGGAGCTTCTTCCATAATGCTTTGGAGAATGTTCATTTGATTCCCTTGGGTCGTATTAAAACTAATTAAACCTTGAATAACAGAATCCGGAAGGAATCTTGATGGTTCCTCTTCTCCAAGGCCTACATCATCACTTAGAAAACGATCAAACGCCCAACTGTTATAATCTGATGCGTTTTCGATTGGGTTTAAAAGAAACTTGATGGCATTATGAAACCTTGGGGCCTCCAAGAACAGTTTGGCAAAATGTTCAGGATGAGCTCCAAGTGAGGGGAATATTTCTTTCCAAACCCATACTATTTCATAAAAATTTTCATATTGCGGGAAACTTGAAGATGTTTCATTCAAATAAACTTTATAACGATCGCTGGCGGATAAGGCGATGGCGATTAAGAAATCAGCCATTTTCTTACTCATATACTCAGGTGCAATGTCCATAATAAGAAGCAATAATAATAGTGGGTTCCTATCCAATGTCATCTCAGCTGGAAAGAAATCTGGCGTTTTAGCCAAATAATTTATAGCGTTACTCTCGGCAGATGTTTTTGTGGAATGGGATGAATGTAAGTGCTGGTCTTGATTGTAAGAAAAAGTGCCGTCCTCGTTGATCTTGTCAGCCCGTGAGTAATATGCTGCCAAGAAATCATCATTAAGAATTAGACCTCGGGAATAGTTGATGATTGTTTTTAATACAGCCCGCGTTTTTTCGGCACGTTGCACATAATACTCCATGCCTTCATCCCAGGATTTTCTATCACGTTTCCACAAATAATTGAAGTCGTTTGTCATTAATTCAAGCAAATGAGACATCAAATCCCTTGGATTAATCTTGTTTTCCATTATTAGCTTGGAATAGCGTTTAAGGATAATCTCATGCTTTTCTCGCCAGGATTTTTCATCCAATCCTTCCACAGTTTGAAATAGCTGGTCTGGCAGCATATTCTCATAGGAAAAGTCATCATCCGGACGCGTAAAATCATCACCAGGCAGTGAATACATCGTTGTTGTTGTCGCCGGGATAACCGGATTGGCAAGTTTAAGAATTTCTTTCTGCTGTATCAAATCTACCGTTTCATTGTAAAGAAACAACTGGAAAAGCGTTTGATTGATAAAGGGCAACCCTGGTCTGAATATGTAGTAAAATGTATCATCAGTCTTCCCACCCCAATAATCACCACTAAATATATCGTGCATACCCCACCACGATTCATCATAAAACACGTTTTTACCAAAACGATGAATTAACGGTGAATCACTATTAAAGAAATTCGTCTCATCTTTCTGATCAAGTTCCATCAGTTTTATATCATTATTCATCACGAATGGGACCGCGATGATGGGCGTTGGGCCAGACCGAAGGGCAAACTCGAATTCATATGGACGGTATATGCTCTTTGAAATAATACGGTAGCCATCAGTTTCGGCTGGATGAAGTTGTTTGATAATAACATCGCGAACAGCATCAATCTCATGAGCGAAGTGCTTATCAACTTTATAGGAAAAATGAAAGTGTTGTAAAACGCGGTTGTGAAAATCAATCCTTCCTTCATCCGGATCGACCCCTTCTTTAGCTGCCTGGGTTTTTGCCAGTGTTTCGACAACAACCGAAGAAACCAGTTTATGATTTCTTATGCTGGATGGATCAAGTTTGATGATTTTAATCTTTTGATTTAATCCCAATAACCTGATCCAAAGCCAGGCTGTCTGATAAAGATCGCTCTCATATGATAAGAACACC
>JAZDPD010000040.1:0-2776 GCA_043798045.1 Candidatus Omnitrophota bacterium
CTTATCCCAGAACTTGCGCCCCAGATCTTTTTCCGGATACAACAATGAAGCCGTGATCTGCTTGAGCAAATAATCCTGCGCCAGAAGCTCGCGCCCCACATCCGTATGACTTAACTGATCCGGCATGATGCGGTCATTTTCTTTTGGGGAAAGGTTCACCCACAATTCTTTCTCAGGCACCGCCAGCCCGGCCAGGAAATATTTCACCAACCTGGTTGTTTCATCCGTGAGCGCCTGCCCCTGCAACCCGGTCTGTCCATTATCCACCATAAAATCAAACAAAAGAGGATCCGCGGGATGAATCGAAACCCCTTTTAACACAACCGGTGAAAATTGTTCGGAAAGCCCAACCATTGCCCCTGGCTGAGGAAGATTAAAAATAACTTGTGCATAGGAAGGTGAAATAAGGCTGGTAACAATAAATGCCGTCAAAACAAAAAGACACAAAGTCTTTCTGAGAATCGACCCCAGCGTGCTGTGTGAAAAGTAGTGTAACATGCGTTAACCCCTTTTATTCCAAGGTTTTTAGTTTCTGTCTGAAATGTATAAGGATGTACTTATAATGCATGAAATATACCCGTTAGAAAGACAAATGTCAAGGTGCGGCGAAAAAGCCCCTGAATCACGCCGTATAGAATTAACACATTCAAGCTTTATGACACTTTCACCCTAATCTGCCAACCCTAACAGAGGGCGCACATTAACCGCCTGCGGCACACCAACAGGCACGGGCACAATCCCAAGCAAGTCCTGCTGGAAACGAACAATCTGCGCAGGATCAAATTGAGGAACACCTAAAACATTCCGGGATATGACTTTAAGATAATCACCTTGGCCTAAATCAATACCACCTTTAAGCTGTGGATAATCAACCCCTATGCCAGCGCCTGCTGAGCCAAGCACACGCCAACCCGACATATCCTGACCCAATGGGATGTTAAAAACACCCCCCTCAAACACCCTCCCATAAGCCGGGTCATGAACAATCACCTGAGCCTGATCATCCGATGAAGAGTCACCGCGTAAAACCTGCATCTGCTGATTAACAGCCAGCATCATGCCGTTGATGTTTTCTGCCGCCATCAAAACCTTCAAACCAGACAAACCATCTTGATCCGTAATAAAAATATTGTAATAATCCATAATCAACTTGATCGCCAAACCTATATCAACCTGATTAAACGTCAACCGCGCCAGCGCTTCAAGAAGATACGCCACATCATCCATCTCATCCCCGGAAGCGTGAAACTTGTTGCCATCCTTATACCGCTTGATAGCCAGGAGCACAAAAGAAAGCATCCGCGCCTGAAAGCCACGCATTTTCTTTAATGCCGCCTCCTTTGAAACGTGCTGTGATCTTTGAAAAGCCATCCCCCTGCTGCTCAATGGCAACCGCAAACCACCCTTACTCCATTGCGCCAAAGACATGGCGAATGCCGCATCCAAATCTCCATAATCCTGCAATGCATCTGCCATAGCCAAACGCACGAGTTGCGGATCAATGCCTTGCATATTAACCATTTTTAATCCAGATACATCAACACCCGCATCCAATTGCGCCACCCATGCCTGCACCTGCCCCATCACACGGTTTTGATCATCCGCACGGACAGGGATTGCACTCACCATAACTCGGGCCTTATTCAAAGCTGACACTTCATCCATCCCGGCCGAACGTCTCAATGCCAACACCAGTTCAACCAGCGCATCAGCATGATCCGGCATAACTTGCGTCGCTTTAGCCAATAAACCACGCACAAGATTTACGTTCGATTCCATACGGCTATTTTGCGCCTGATCTGAAGATACCGGCGCACGCAAACCTGCCACTGTTAAAAAAATTTCAGCAAGATTCATCCTGACAATTTCATCTTCTACATGCTTCAAATAAACAGGCCAAGGAGCATTAAAGAAAATACCTGATACCGGCAATTCAAAAAACGACAAACCCTCATCCCTTATAATCACACGCGCGGCAAGGGTCTGAAAAGGATTCCGCGTTATTTCCAATGAATAATCCGTACCCGAGAATAAAATTCTTTTTAGAGTCCGGATAGCCTTCCCATTACCAACAGAATCTTCCTCATACCGCATCTTAATTACCTCAAACGCCAACCGACGTGCCTCTTTCTCAGTCATCTGAGACTTATCGGAACGGTCTTTAACAATTTGCATACGGTAGGTAAATTTCTGCGCCTGATCAATAGACATCCTCGACGCGGCCGCCACATCCGTCACCACTGTCGGATTCATGGCTTTATCAAACGTCGCACCGCCGGAGAAATATTGGCGGGGGGTTGAATCCGTTACATGTAGGGGCGAGGTTTCCTCGCCCTTATTCACATCCGATATAGGGCGGGGTAACCCCGCCCCTACACCCTCAGATATAAAATTAAAGACGCCCTTGCGATACGCTTCCATATACTGGGCATAGACTTGTTCACGGGCATTTTCTTCAGGGATCGTGATGCCTTCTACTTTATTGGTATTGGCATACACCTGATTCAGCAAACTGGTCTTAAGGGCATTCTTGTACCATCCTGCCAGAATCAATGACTGGAACACCTGGCGCAGGGCGGCAAAGTTTTTACCTTCGTTGACTTCTTGCTCGAGGACAGGGAGGATGATTTCACGCATCACATTCTTGGCAAGCTCCTGGGTGTTAGCGTTTGGAAAGCGGTCGGCGCCCTGGGTCGCTTTCGTATCCAGCGCAAGTTCGGCTGGCAGTGTGCCTGGGGACACAGAGCCCCGTTGATTATCTTGTAGCGGAGCACTA
>JAZDPD010000041.1:0-2649 GCA_043798045.1 Candidatus Omnitrophota bacterium
CTTATCCCAGAACTTGCGCCCCAGATCTTTTTCCGGATACAACAATGAAGCCGTGATCTGCTTGAGCAAATAATCCTGCGCCAGAAGCTCGCGCCCCACATCCGTATGACTTAACTGATCCGGCATGATGCGGTCATTTTCCTTGGGTGACAAGTTGACCCATAATTCTTTTTCAGGCACAGCCAACCCGGCCAAAAAATACTTCACCAGTTTGGTTGTTTCATCCGTGAGCGCCTGACCCTGCAACCTGGTCTGTCCATTATCCACCATAAAATCAAACAAAAGCGGCTCACCAGGATGAATCGATACACCCTTTAGCACCACCGGATTAAAACTTTCGGAAAGGCTAACCATCAATCCTGGTTGTGGTAGATTAAATACAGTTTGCGCATAGGAGGGAGAAATAATGCTCGTCACAACAAATGATAATAAAACTGGGACACACAAAGTTTTCATTTTATAAAACTTTGTGTGTCCCAGTTTTACCGAACAAAATAAATGATACAACATAATGCAGAAAATATACCTGATGAAAATACGAAAATCAAGATAAGGGGGTATCTTCATAAGGGCAGCCCCATGGGGCCGCCCTTATAATACAATTAAATCACAAATCCATTTTCAACAGAATTAACACGCCCAAGCTTGATATCAACACCCGATTTCGGCGATAAACCCAGCAATGGACGCAAATTAACCGGCTGCGGCACACCAACAGGCACTGGCACAAACCCGCGTAAATCTTGCTGCAACCGCTCTACCTGCACCGCATCAAATTGCGGCATACCAACCGCATCCCTGGCAATAACCTTCAAATAATTCCCTGCCCCAAGATCAATACCACCATATGCCGCCTGATCCGCTACTTTAGCAACGGCATCATTTTGATCCCCCAGCCCCCGACGAAACACAATCTCACCTTTGATTTTCTCACGAACAGCAGCCTTAATAACATCAGGCCCATCAATACGATTCAAATGAATCCTTGTCACATACCGCAACACTCCATCTTCAAGCAATTCAACACGAGCCGCATCAACAATACTATCAAAAACAACTTGCACCTCATAACGCACATCCTGCAAATCAAAAATCACCTTATCTCTGGTAGATAAAATATCCCACTCCATAAATGGCTCAATAAGCCGGCTTGCATCAAACGCCGTCAACATCTGCGCACGATCAAACCCACGGCTGACAACAGTCAAAGCATTGTCAACCACATAAGGACCTTCCGCACGCTCCAAAGACTTTTGGTTAGCTTCCTGATCACGGTCACTGATCAAAAACTGCACCGCACCCAACAACTTAAGGCCCTGAAAAGAATCCTCTTTCGCAATGAGATCATCAGCAATTTCTTTGACCATGTTGATGGCTGACGTAAGATCATAACCACTAACACGCAAACGGGCAAAAGCTTCCAAAGCATCCGGAATCATTTGCTTGGAGTATGCAATCGCTCCGCCTAAAGGCATCTTGGTCTGAATAAATGCCGCTTTAAAATATTTATCAAATTCTGCGCGCACATCAAGCAACATTCGAAAGAAATCAGCAGGATCCCATCCGCCATTTTTAAAAACTGCTGCTGCCTGCAATATCCCTAAATCATGACGGGTAAAGTTCTCATGCCTTGACCAAAACGTTTCCCATTTATTTAAAGCCGCACGCAAGGGATTTAAACCATCGGCAGATTTAAAACCTTCAGGATTCAGCCGCAGATCAACAATGGCTATCTTAACCACGCCAGGCTCAAATTTCCGAGCCATGAGATTAAAATCCGGACGGGTCATTTCCAAAGAATTCAACATGGCCTCAGCCATGCGTATCTGAATCATATTGGCAATATAATCCGGATTAACCCTTTGATCTTCCAAACCTCTAACAAATTGTACTGCCTTCTGAATAGCAATTGTATCATCCAGATCTTTCGATATCTTCCATGCCAAGGCCAGAGGATATACACGAAGAAAATCATTCCCTGCTATTGCCTTAACCTGATCAAGAAATCCCCTGACCCGATCAAGCCCAAAGGAAACCTGATGCCTCACCGGCGCATGAACCGCCTGCATTGAGAAAGAAATCTTATTTAAATGCTCTCCATTGATCTTTCCAACATCAAAGGCTTCCGTAATTACTTCCGGATTCATGGCAAAATCTGTAATGATGATACCGCCCGAGAAATACTTGCGCGATATCCGTTCATCTGTCGGGTTTTGCTGTAAGGGCGATTCATGAATCGCCCCTACAGTATCCTCTTTAATATAATTAAAGACGCCCTTCCTGTACGCCTCCATGTACTGGGCATACACTCTTTCACGCGCATCTTTCTCAGAAATTGTGATGCCTTCTACTTTATTGGTATTGGCATACACCTGATTGAGCAAACTGGTCTTAAGGGCATTCTTATACCATCCGGCCAAAATCAATGACTGGAACACCTGGCGCAGGGCGGCAAAGTTTTTGCCTTCGTTGACTTCCTTTTCAAGAACGGGGAGGATGATTTCGCGAATCACATTCTTGGCAAGCTCCTGGGTGTTAGCGTTTGGAAAGCGGTCGGCGCCCTGGGTCGCTTTCGTATCCAGCGCAAGTTCGGCTGGCAGTGTGCCTGGGGACACAGAGCCCCGTTGATTATCTTGTAGCGGAGCACTA
>JAZDPD010000051.1:0-11501 GCA_043798045.1 Candidatus Omnitrophota bacterium
ACAATCATGATTTCAACAAGTGTAAAACCTTTATTCTTTTTCATAACTCCTCCTTGGGGTTTTTATTTTGAATGAACCGTTTTTCAGGAGGATATTAGAAAAGATATAATAACGGATATCTTCAAATTTTGCCTGTTTAACGGTATCATCCATTAAAACTTAAACCTTACTTCCTCCTTTCCTTTTCTATTCCAGCAGACGCCTTAAGCTAGCCCCAATATTATATAAAAAGGGGGCATCACTCCCTAACGCCTGTCTTGGTCAAAACAAATTTGACCTAACAAACTATACCATCCCGACACGCCCACGTCAATGGGCGGTGTAAATATCGCCCTCAAGCTTGGCTTTCTTTTTATCCAGCGTCACCATCTGCTGACGTAATGCACTCAAATCCTTACGCAACTGCTGATTACGCATGCCAAGCTCATCCATCGTCGCCTGAAGTTTCTTGCGCTTTGAATCCCGCTCTTCCTGCCGGCGCTTTAACTTCTCATCCTGGATTTTCTGCATGCCCAAAAGATCAATCTCGGCCTTACGATTACGATCAGTAACATCCTTAAGCTCACTTTCAAGACGCCCGAAACGAAGATCGCTGCAATCCTCAACCTTAAACGCCTCGGAAGTGGCCTGGGCCTGGGTCAACCGGGTTTTTAGCGCCGCAAGATCCGTCTCTAACCCCGCAACAGTTTTCTTCAAGCCCTCCTCATCGAGCTTGACAGCCTCAATTTGCTTGGGCTTCATCAGCACCACCGCATTAGCCTCCTGCCAGCGCTTTTTAGTATCTTGCAATTGATTCGCCACATCATAAAATTCTTTTCTGGCCGATTCACGAGCCTGCTGAGCCAGAATCATCTGCGTGCGAAAAGGCTTTGATACAACTTCCGGATTATCCAAAACCACCATGTCCGCTTTAAAAGAATCCAGCTGCTGCTGCAACCCCTGCATTTCAATTTCAGACTTCTTCAGCTGGGCTTCTTCATCAGCCGTATTTTTGGCCAACACCTTCAAGGCCTCACCCGATCGGACCATATTTTCTTTTAACAAATCTGCATTGCCCGGACGACGGCGCTCTTTCTCAAGCTGAGCTGCCCTTTTGTCATTAAGCCGCCTTGATTCCTCCTCCAGGCTACGTAAATCACCCTCAAGCGCCTTGATTTTTCCATGCATCGCCGTATTCCCAGCCGCCAGCGTTTCATTTTCCTTGGACAACCGCAGCACACTTTGGCGCAAAGTTTCCAGAGTATAATCGAACGTGGAAGGAATATCACTCTGCGCATCAACCACCGCCCCCGCAAAAGGTACCGACAAAAAAACCGTTAAAACAATATTTCGAATATGCATACCCGTTCAATCCTTTTTAACTTAATGCCTGTGACATATTGATGATCGGCAGAAAAAGCGCCATCACGATAAAACCGATCACAATACCCAAGAAACCGATGATAAGAGGCTCGATCATGCTTGTCAAACCATCCACGGCCGCATCAACACGGTCATCAAAAAACTCTGCAACCTTGACCAGCATTTTATCCAACTGGCCTGACTGCTCACCGATAGCCACCATTTTTGTAACCATGGAAGGAAAAACCGTACTGCGTGCCAAAGGGACGGCGATGCTCTCACCTTCGCGCACACTTTGTATAACATTCTCAATAACTTTCTCCAGCACCCGATTCCCGATTGTTTTTCGGACAATATCCAGTCCGTCCAGAATAGGCACACCGCTTTGCACCAAAACGGACAATGTGCGGCAAAAACGGCTAACGGAAACCTTGCAGATCAAATCTCCAAACACCGGCGCCTTGAGAATCCACGCATCAACCTGATAGGCACCCTTTTCCGTCTTCCGGTATGAAATAAATGCAAAAACAGCCAGGACAAGCCCGACAATAACAAGGAGAAAGTGCTTCTGCATCATGTCGCTAAAATCCAGCAAAGCTTGTGTCATCGGCGGCAAGTCCTTGCCCAGCGATGCATAGATACTCTTAAACGTAGGAACAACCTTGATGATCAAAACCGTTGTCACGATAATGGCCATGCCAACAATAACTGACGGGTAAACCATGGCGGAGGTGACCTTGCGCTTGAGCTTGTCCGACTTTTCCATATACGACGAAAGGCGGTCCAGGACCGTTGTCAAAACACCACCACTTTCACCCACCTTGATCATATTCACAAAAAGATTGTCAAAAACCTTGGGGTGTTTGGCAAAAGCCGCCGACAAACTGGCACCCAGTCGAATATCATCACGCACCTGCGCCAGGATTTTCTTGAATGAAGGATTGGACGACTGGTCTTCAAGCGCATCCATGGTCTGTAAAATAGGAATGCCCGCATCAACCATTGTCGCCATCTGACGGGCAAAAAGGATCACATCCTCCGCCTTGATGGGCTTTGACCGCGGGCCCGAAGACTTGGCAAAAAATGATGAAGGTTTTTCCTCATCAATGGAAATGATGATCAGCCGGCGTTTGCGCAACTCCTCAATGACCATATTGACATCAGCCGCTTCAATCTTGCCGTTAAGCGTGCGCGCATCCTGATCCTTGGCCGAATAACGGAATGTGGGCACTAACACCCTCCAGTCGGGTAAAGACGCGCCAACGCCTGCTCAATCTCACGGCGGGTCGAAACAAATATCGCGATATAACACCCCGTAATTTTCTCCACCTCACGGCGAAGCTTCTCTTCCAGGGGGTTTTGCATCACCAGGCTCAAGACGTTGCCGATCTTGTCCAGCGGCACAAAACAGTTGCTGCGCGCCATGGACGCCGGAATAAGCGCCGCCACATCCGCAGGCACGCTGTACTTGCTGATAGAAATATACGGAAGATTGCACTGCACCATCAGCGCGGTCACGACATCAATTTCCCTGGCAAAACCAAGCTTCACCAGGATGCCGCCCAGATAATCAGCGCCATGCTTCTTCTGAACAGAAAGCGCCTGCTGCAATTCAGCATCCTGAATAAGCCCGCGCTCAAGCAAAACTTCCCCGATCAAACGGCGGTCATGACAACAACTTCCCATGGCACCTCCTTGATAATATTTATTATATGGGCAGTCTGCCTCTTCGGAAACAAAAAATATGAATTATTCTTCTGCGGCTGCCGCAACCCTGAAAAGTTCCGCCACCGTGGTCTGCCCCTGGGAGAGACGGTCAATGGCATCATCCCATAGTGTACGCATCCCCTGCTCACGACGGGCATAATTCTTTATATCATCAGATGAATCACCCCTGAGAAGCATTTCACGCACCGCATCATCAATCATCAGCACTTCAGTAAGCCCGAACCGGCCCAGATATCCCGTCTTGCGGCAACGTTCACACCCGCGGCCTTCATAAAATTTCATCGTTGTATCAAGATGCCCGTCCAGCCTTTTAAGGACATCTGTCGGAACTTCCACCACTTCCTTGCAATGCGGACAAACCTTGCGCGCCAGACGCTGAGCCGTGACCAAAAGCAGACTTGATGCCACCAGAAAAGGCTCAACCCCCATATCAACCAGACGTGTCAGGGCACCGGAAGCATCATTGGTATGAAGCGTTGAAAAAACAAGCTGCCCCGTGAGCGACGCCTTGATCGCGATGTCTGCCGTTTCATTATCACGTATTTCCCCAACCATCACTATGTCCGGACTCTGGCGCAAAATGGAACGCAGCCCGGCGGCAAACGTCAGGCCGATATCCGCCTTGGCTTCGATCTGGGTAAGCCCCTCCACCAGGTACTCGACGGGATCTTCAACCGTAATGATATTCTTGTCTTCCGTATTCAGCTGACTGATCATGGAATACAGCGTGGTGGACTTTCCGCTACCGGTCGGCCCCGTGACCAGAATCATCCCGTAAGGCTTCAACATATGGTCGTTCATCACGGCCACCGCCTTGGGAGAAAAACCCAGATGCGCCAGGCCAATGGACAAATTCCCCTTATCCAGAACACGCATGACAATCTTGGACCCGTAACACGTCGGCAGGATGGACACGCGAAAATCAACTTCCTTGGCAGCAATGCGCATTTTAAAACGTCCGTCTTGCGGCGTCTGGGAAGAGGTGATGTCCATGCGCGCCATGATCTTGATACGCACCACCACCGCACCCTGGTTTTCCCTCGGAATCTCCAGAATGTCCTGCAAAACACCGTCAATTCGGTAACGCACGCGCATATCAGCTTCCGTTGGCTCCATATGGATATCAGAGGCCCGCTGACGAAGCGCTTCCTTGATGACAAGATTAACCATGCGAATGACCGGCGCCTGCTCGCTGGTATCAACATCCGAACCATCCTCTTTCATTTCACTGACGATCTCAAAATCGCCAACATCAATATTCTTGCTGACCTCCGAAACCGTGCTCTGGGAGACAGCGCTGTAAAGCTTGTCAATCGCCTCACGGATCTGGGATGCCGCCGCCATCACCACATCAATGCGCCGCCCCGTAAACTCCCGCAGATCATCCAGCGCAAAAACATTAAAGGGGTCCGAAAGCGCGACCGTAACCCCATCCCCCAATGAACTCAAAGGCACCAGCTGGTACTGACGCGCGATGCGCTCCGAAACAACATCCTTGAGCTTGTCATCAAGCTTGAAATGCCGTAAATTAATCGACGGAATGCGCAGCTCCTGGACCAGAAGATCCAGCAAGTCCTTCTCCTTGATCAAGTCCTTGCGCACAAGGGCTTCTCCAAAAGAAAAACCAGCCGAACGGTGCAGGGCCATCGCCGCATCTAACCCATCCTGCGTGACCCCCGGCATCTTCAGCAACGCTTCCAATATCCTTTCCCGGACACTGTTTTGCATCAGGTCATCCTTTATTATCTTTAGCCCCCGACCCTTCATCGGCGGCTGTAACGCGCACAACCTCTTCGAGCGTTGTCAGGCCCTTGGCTGCCTTGATCAGGGCATCCTCACGCATGGTCTGCATCCCTTCCCGACGCGCTAAAAGCTTGATCTCGATCTCGCCAGCCTTGGCGAGCACAAGCTTCTTGATGGCCGGAGTGATCACCAGGACCTCATTAATCCCCACACGCCCCGAATACCCGCTCCCCATGCACTGTTGACAACCCTTGCCACGAAAATACACAAGGTCTTTCTCAGGAAAAGATTTGCCAATACCCATCTTGTCATACAGGGTCTGTGAGATCCTGATCTCTTGCTTGCACGACGGACAAACTCGCCTTAAAAGGCGCTGGGCTACAATCGCATTAACAGCCGAACAAAGAAGAAACGGCTCAATGCCCATATTGATCATGCGCACCACCGAACCGGCTGCCGTTGTGGTGTGCAATGAGCTAAGCACCAGATGCCCGGTAAGTGCCGCCTTGACAGCGATATCCAGTGTCTCGGAATCACGGACCTCCCCGATCATGATGACATCGGGGTCCTGGCGCAAAATCGAACGCAGGGTCGACGTGAATGTCAAACCGACCTCAAAACGGATATTGACCTGATTAAGCCCCTTCATCTGATACTCAACAGGGTCTTCAACCGTCACAATATTCTTTCCCGGTGAATCAATGAACTTAAGGATCGAGTAAAGCGTTGTCGTCTTGCCGCTTCCCGTCGGGCCACAGGCTAAAATCATCCCGTGCGGACGCGTACAGCAATCCTTGACACGCGCCAGCGGCAGCGGCTCAAAACCGATTTTATCGATATCCACACGGTCCAGGTTCTTGTCCAATACACGCAAGACAATCTTCTCGCCATGAGCCGTCGGAAGGACGCTCACGCGAAAATCAACCTCACGACCACCCTCAAGGATGGTCTTGAATCTTCCGTCCTGCGGTAAACGGTGTTCAGAAATATCAAGATTGGAAACAACCTTGATGCGCGAAATAATCGGAAAATGCAGCGCCTTGACCATGCGATCTATCTCACGAAGAACGCCATCCACGCGGTAGCGGATCCTCAGATACTTCTCCATGGGCTCAATAAAGACATCGCTCGCCTTAGCCAAAACAGCCTGGCGGATAATGGTGGTCGTCAAACGGATAATCGGCGCATCCTGTGTCAGATGCTCAACCTGGGACGCATCTGTCCGGTCAGATCCTTCATTGATCAACTCAAGGTCTTCGGCTTCCCTGATATCCCTCTTGATCTTCTCAAACGAATCCTGCGATTTGGGAGCCCCGTGCTGCTCAAGAACATCCTGAATGTCCTTGGCCCGGCTGATCACAGGTGAAATATTGTAACCCGTCAAAGCTTTCACATTATCCATGACGAGGATATTCAGCGGGTCCGCCATGGCCAGCGCCAAACTGTCCCCGATCCTGGAAATGGGAATAATCTGATATTTTTTCAGTACTTCCATCGGAATAATGCCCACCACAGCAGGATCAATCTTCATGCGGGAAACATTGATAATAGGGAGCTGAAGGCCCTCGCTCAAAAGAAAAGCAAGCTGTTCTTCATCAATAAGCCCCATGCGGACCAGGATAGTAGAAATCTGCCCGCCGGAGACCTGCTGTTCTTCAAGCACACGATCAAGATCCTTGGGCTGCAGGATCTTTTCCCGCAGGAGGATTTCCTTGATACGCTCCTTAACGGTAGCCATTACGACTGACCGTAATGTTTCTTGATGGCGCCGCGGATATCACTGGTCGTGCTGACAAAAGCCTGCACCGTGCATCCGGATAAAAGCTCAACGTCCTCCACAGCCTTGACATTCAAAGGATTATCCATGGCCAGGGTAAGGCTCTTACCAATCTTGTCGATGGGAATAAGGCAGAATTGCTCACAAATACTTACAGGAACAGAAGTGAGGACTTCCGCGTCGATTTCATAATTGGATAACGGCAGATAGGGAAACCCGTACTGACACGTCATGGCCTGGGCGATATCCTCTTCAGACGCATGCCCCAGCTTAATGAGCGCTTCCCCGAAAAGAAGGCCTTTATTACTCTTCTGGTACTCAAGCCCTTCTTCAAGCTGCTGACGATTAATAACGCCACGCTCAACAAGAAGCTCGCCCAGATGTTTATTGGAAACCCTGTCAAATCTCATGATTATTAATATATATCAAATATGATTATTTTACTACCTTGATGGAAAATTTTTATCACAATGTCGAACGCCGCTGCTGGCTCAAATTCAATAAAAACCCCATCATGATCGCAAAAACCAAAAATGACGTCCTGCCGTAACTGATAAACGGAAGCGTAATCCCCACCACAGGGCTGAGCCCCATGGTCATGCTTATATTGATCACAACCTGCAGCGTTAAAATGGACACGATCCCAACGGCCACCAGATAGCCAAATTTATCCTTGATACGCCCGGCGATATGAATGCCTGTATAAATCAGAACAAAATAACATCCAAGCACAAAAAATGCGCCCAGAAAACCCCACTCTTCACCAATAACCGCAAAAATAAAATCCGTATGTCGCTCCGGCAGAAAATTAAGTTGATTCTGGGTTCCTGCAAACCACCCCTTACCCAGAAGCTGACCGGAGCCGATGGCAATCCTCGACTGAATGATCGTATACCCCGCCCCCAAAGGATCAATGTTGGGATTCATAAAGACAAGGAGCCGATCCTTCTGATAAGGTTTCAGCATATGCCAAAACGGCCAAACCAAAACAGCACAAAGTCCCAAGAAACCTGCCAGCGGCTTCCATTCGATGCCGCTGGCATACACCATGACCAGGAATATCCCAAAAATAAGGATCGACGTGCCCAGATCAGGCTGCTTGAAAATAAAAACAAAACTGATCATCATCAGAAAAAGAGGGTATATAAGATCCCTCCCAAGGGCATAAAACGAACTTCGCGTATTAAAAGACAACTTGGGATTGCGTTTACTGAAATAACGCCCCAACATCAGGATCATGGCAATCTTGGATACTTCAGACGGCTGGAATGTCACTCCGGCCACGTTAAACCACCTGGTAGCACCCAATGCCGAACGCCCCGCCACCAATACAAAAACAAGAAATAAAATATTAATAATATAAAAAGGATAAGCAATATCGTAAAATGCACGATACGGTACACGGCTTAGAAAATACATCACGCCCAAAGCCAAAAGTGCACAAATCAGCTGATCGTAAAACACCTGCCCTGTAACGCGCAAATTGTCATATGATGCACTATAAAGCGTCAGCAACCCTGCGGACATAATCAGCAGGACACAAACCCATATCGTTCGCGCCTCATATGAAACCTTCAGATTCATTCTGTTTTCTGCCAAGGCCAAGGGCACTCATAACGACAAGCAATTTCTGGATACGGCGTCTTGACGCGCTTCATGCAAGCCGCCTTGCAGCGCAGAATATCAATGACAGGTACTGAAATAAACAGCAGCACCAAAATCACCAGCAACACTTTTTTCTGACGATCTGATAAAAAAGTCTTTCGGACAGCATTTTCCTGTTTAACCGTCTTTTTCTTACTCTTATTAACCATCATCCTACTCCTTTTCGCCGAAAACATCGGCCGTAAATATTTCAAGCCGCGCACCCGGGTCTTTCCAGCAATCCGCGGGAAGCCCTGCCTTTTGGGAGCAAAGTTCGGCCATGAACCGTTCCTTGTCCCACCCTGTTTCCACGGCAACCTGAGGCAGGAAAACACCTCCCCGCCCCCCTTTTCGAACAATAACCCCATGCACGCCCATCACAATTTCATCAACATCCTTAACCACCCGTGGTTTGGAAAGAACGGAGATTTCAAGATTGATCGACCCAAGCTCCTTCGGGGTTACTGGTGAGAACCTCGGGTCCTGGCTAGCTGCGGCAACGCTCATATCGCGCACCGTCTTAAAAAGCGGCCCTTCACCCAAAATATTCCCGATACACCCGCGCAAGCGTCCATCTTTTTTCAATGTCACAAAAGCCCCTTCTTCTTCAGCCAGCCGCAGGTCACTCTCCTGCAAGAGAGGAACTTTGCCCGTACGCACAAAACCATCCAGTGTCGTGCGCGCAATCTCGATCAGGCGCGACTTTTGCCCTGCAGATAATGGCAAAGGCAACCCCTTGCTGATTTCCTTATAAAAAACAACGGACGCATACCCCACCACACTGGAGGGATCCTGCGTAACATCGGCTGATGTCGCATATTTCAAAACCTTGACCTGGGTAAAACCGCGCTCCTTGGCATAGAGCATTCCTGCCGCCACCACATGAAACCCGTCAACTTCCATGCGCTGGCTCAAATGCCCGTTCCAGAAATCATCCATGTCCATCTTCTCCATGGCCGCAAGCCCAGCGTGATCAATGGCATTGGCTTCCTTTAAAGGATGAAAATGAGACTGATCTACACTCACATCAACCAGAACATCATCTCGGTCTCCCACGGCCTTAGCCAGCGCAGCCGCTACAGCCTGCACCTGCTGAGGTTCAAGCGGAAATCCCAAAATCACAGGAACTATCCTGGCACCTGGAAACGCTTTCTGAATAAATGGAATCTGTGTTTCAACCGAATTTTCTGCCCGACCTGGCTTGCCCTCAAAAACATCCTTGCGAAAAGTAAACATTTTATCAGCCGCCATGATTCTACCCGCGAGGGCTTCATCAACCGCAACCTCACCCAACGGCGTTACAAATGCCCCCCTGGCCCAAACAGAGGCGCCGGAAAAAGAAAAATGATGCGAAGGCGCCAGAATAATAACCGTGGATATTTTCTGAGATTGCGCGGCCGCAAACCCGTAAACTGCCGTCGGACCTGAATAAACATACCCGGCATGGGGCGAAACAATAACACCTATATCCTGTTGCAGACCACCAATGCCCGATCCTGCCCAAAAACCGTCCAGCATCCGGACCAATTCCTGCCTTCCGGCAGGATACCAGCTGCCCGCAAGCCCAGGCTGTTTGACATCATCAGCAAAAACAGAAGATTTCATCATCACCAACACCAGGATCAAGGAAAATATAACAATGCTTTTTTTCATGGCCGTGGCATATCAAAACAATCATCCAGGCCAAAGCGTCGTGCCACCCTGATATGCCACAAGCAAAACAAGGCTGTCGAAAAAATAAAAATATCCAGAAAAATAACCCCGTGCAAGGGCAAATGCACCAAACTCCCGAAACAACCGCAACTATCAATCGGAAGCTTGCGCCAAATCGCCTGACCCACCACAAGAATAAGCGATGCCGACATACACCCCAGGCCAATCAACGCCCAACGCAGCCACAACCCCAGCGCCAGAAACACACCCAATAACAATTCAATCCATGGAAAAACAACAGAAAATATCCTCGCCAGAAAATCCGGGAACACCTGGTACGCTTGAAGAACATACAGAAAATTCTCGGAAGGACTTGTCAGCTTTTCAAATCCTGAAACAATAAAAATAATCGCCACCGTAAAACGAAGTGTGAGAACAAAAATATTTTTCATACACCCTCGCCGTTATCCCGAATGACCGTTAAACGCTCACAACTTCAATTCTTTCAATGCCTTTTCAAGTTCAGGCAGACCGACGACCATTTCCCCATTTATAAAAAAAGTCGGGGTCGCCTTAACCCCCATATTCTTTGCCTGAACGATATCCTGCTCAACCACCGCCCTGGCCACGGGACGCGCCACACATTTCATGAGGCTAAGATCATCCATCCCCAAACTGCGCGCAAGCCCAAGGAAATAATCATCGGGATTTTCAAGCGAACCCCAATCTTCCTGACTGCGAAATAAAACATCATGCATATCCCAGAACTTGCCTTGCTCCAGGGCACATTGCGCTACAAGCGCGGCACGAAAGCCATGACGATGCATTGCCAGCGGGAAATACCTGAATTCCAGGCTATAACGCTTGTTCGGCTCACGGAATAACCGATCAAGAATCTCGGATGCCTGGGCACAGGGCGGGCATTGAAAATCCGCGAATTCTACAATCTTTACTGGGGCGGACAGATCACCTGCCATCCGTCCGGCAATAACCGGGGCCGGCTGCCTGGAACGGAAAAATAGGCTCCATTTCAAAACCGCCACCACGGCAACCACGCCAGCAATAACCCCAAGAGTTACAAACAATTTCCACTTGGACACAAACACCAACCCTATGAATTAATGTGTTGTTTTATCTTGAGAAGCAATTCTTGTGATGAACATGGCTTGACAATATATTCCCTGACCCCCTCAGCCACAAACAAATCCTTCATCTGCTGATTTGCCGTCAACACAATCACAGGGATATCATGACGACCTTCAATCTTTCGCATCTTGAAAATGAACGAATACCCGTGCATCTTGGGCATCTGAATATCCAAAAGAACCAGATCAATGCATTCGGACTCAATTTTCTTGAGCGCATCCTCGCCATCTCGGGCCGTCACCACACGGTAACCGGCATCCTCAATCGCACGCTGCAAGATACGCACCAGGACAGGATCATCATCAGCCACAAGGATCGTTTTTTGCATAGAACTCCGTATTAAGGCCGGGGCACAGCACCCATGGTTAATTCAATCACAATGCGCTTTTGCCCCTGGATAAAGAAATCAATCTGATGCTTGCTGGTTTGATCACTTGAAAAAGCGATGCCGTTAAGCGCCGTATTAATA
>JAZDPD010000065.1:0-2581 GCA_043798045.1 Candidatus Omnitrophota bacterium
AGGCATGCTTGGGGCGCTTGATCCTCACAGCCAGTTCCTGACACCTGAAGATTATGATGAATTGAAGACAGATACCCAGGGGAAATTCGGTGGTCTTGGGATCGAAATCTCTATCCGTGATGGGCTTTTAACGGTTGTAACGCCCATTGAGGATACACCGGCATGGAAAGTGGGCGTTAAGGCAGGGGATAAGATCGTTAAGATCGAAAAGGAATTGACCCGTGATATGAGTCTGAGCCAGGCTGTCAAGAAATTGCGCGGTGATCCCGGGACAACTATTCATATCACTGTGCTGCGCGAATCCGAGTACAAGATTTTTGAATTTGATATCCAGCGTGAGATCATCCATGTAAAGGACATCAAAGATCCGCAAATCATTACCGATAACATTGCTTATCTGCGTCTTGTTGAGTTCAGGGAAGATTCATATGAACAAATGCGCAAAGCATTGCTTAAATTGAAACAGGACGGGGCAACAGCCCTGATCCTGGATGTTCGCAACAACCCTGGCGGATTGTTGAACGTGGCCATCAATATATCCGAAATATTCCTGCCTGCAGGCAAAACCATTGTATCCACCAAAGGCCGGCATCCTTCTCAAAATACCTTGAGTATTTCGCATAATAGTGCGGATGAGTTTTCTGAATGGCCCATTGTCCTTTTGATCAATGAAGGCAGTGCCTCCGGAAGTGAAATCCTGGCAGGGGCACTCAAGGACAACAAGCGCGCTGTAACGTTGGGCGTTAAGTCTTTCGGCAAAGGTTCCGTTCAGTCGGTAATACCTCTACCGGATGGCTCCGGGCTTCGTTTGACAACGAGTAAATATTTCACACCTTCAGGCGTCTGCATTCATGAAATAGGTATAACGCCTGATATTGTTGTTGAACGTATTTATCCCAAAACCGATGATGATGGTGTTGAGGCGGATGAATCAGTACCGACTCAGAAATTAAAATCGAAAAAGAATGACAAGAATGCCAAAGAGATCTTTGATAAACTTGAGCTTGAAGGCATTAAAGATCCAAATATTATCGAGCAGCGTAAACGCGAAGATATGACAAAGAAGCTTATTGCGGAAGATAACCAGATCCAGAGTGCCATTAGTGTTATAAAAGGTATCCGTGTTTACAAGAAATTGCAAACACCTTGAACCAGGATGGCATCGATGCGGATGAAAAGTACAAAGTATCATGACAGCTCAAAATAAAAAGAATAATATGCCCTGGCCAGTAATCCTTATATGGATTGTGGTGGCGGTTTTATGCATCCAGGGTTTCTTAATGCTTCAGCGGAAAAAACAAACTTTTCCTTCCAAGCCGGTATCGACATCGAAAACGTCGAAACCGCCTGTGGCCAAACTTCCTGCTGTAAAAGGTGGGCAAGGCAAGATTGCCATTATTCTTGATGATTGGGGTTTCAATCAGGCGCATTGCAAATATTTCAAGAGTTTCAATGCCCCGGTAGCGCCTGCTGTTATGCCCGATTTGCCGTATTCGAATAAAATCATTGAATGTGCGATTGAAGCAGGTCAGCAGCCGATTTTGCATTTACCCCTTGAACCGCATGTTAATAAGGATCAATATCCAAAAGGGTATGTGCTGACCACGTCAATGTCTTCCAGGGAAGTGTCCCGATTGCTGGTAAAAGTGCTCAACGAGTATCCTGGCATTGTGGGTGTTAATAACCATATGGGATCCAAAGCAACTGAAAATAAGCCCTTAATGACAACGATTATCACGGAACTTAAGAAACGCAAACTTTTCTTCATCGATAGCGTCACCAGCGGGCATTCCATTTGCGCCCAAGTGGCCGGGGAAACAGGCATTCGTTTCAGTCGTCGGGATATTTTCCTAGATAACCGTAATGAGCGCGCGGCTATCGAGCACATGTTTGAGGAAGGTGTTAAGATTGCGCATAATAAAGGTTTTGCACTTATGATAGGACATGATAGGGCATTGACCCTGCAGATTGTCCAGGAACAGATCAGCAAATACAAGAAACTCGGTTATGAATTTGTGTCCCTTCAAGATTATATCAAGGCTCAACCATGAATATCCTAGGCATTGAAACATCGTGCGATGAAACATCAGCCAGCATTGTTCGCGACGGACGGGAAGTCCTTTCGAATGTTGTGGCGACAAGTCTTTTGGAACATCAGAAATTCGGCGGCATTATTCCGGAAATCGCTTCAAGGCGGCAGCTTGATTACATTAATATTGTTACGGCCAAAGCCCTTGAAGATGCCGGACTTGCTATTGATGATATTGATGCCGTGGCGGTGACCCGCAATCCCGGGCTTATCGGATCACTCCTTGTAGGGATAACCTTTGCGCATTCGCTGGCCTATGCGCTCAAGAAACCTTTGATCCATGTCAATCATATTCACGCGCATATTTATGCCAATTATCTGGTTGAAAAAGGTTCAGGGCTTTTTAATACAATTTATACGGATCTGCCACTTCCTGCCGTTGGCCTGGTAGTTTCCGGGGGGCACTCGAGCCTTTTTAATATTAAAGATTTCAACACTTTTCGTGTGATTGGACAAACACGGGATGATGCTGCCGGGGAAGCTTATGATAAA
>JAZDPD010000110.1:0-18031 GCA_043798045.1 Candidatus Omnitrophota bacterium
GGGAAAAATAAATATTCTCAAAAACACACTGGGCCTTCCCATCTTTCTCGCAGCCCGGCAAAAAGACAGATTCAATATGCCCACCCCTGATAATCACAATCTCACCCGGGGCAATCTCACGCACAAATTCTGCCTTGGTCAAATCCAGCGCACACGTCTCACTGGCCAGCATATAACCATCCCCAAGCTTTCCAAGGACCAAAGGACGAAAACCCTGCGGATCACGCGCACCAACCAAAACATCTTCCACCATAAAAACAACAGAATAGGCCCCTTTCAGCTGGGCCAGCATATTCACAAACCATTTCTTGTAATCATGATTGGGGGTTTTGGCCAACAGGTGCACCAGGATCTCGGAATCCATGGACGTCTGGAAAATGGACCCTTCATCCTCAAGCTTGCGGTAAAGCTCTTGCGTATTGGTCAAATTGCCGTTATGCGCGACCGCAATAGGACGATTGCGATGTGTGACCAGAAACGGCTGACAATTCTTGACATTACTTGAACCTGTCGTGGAATAACGGGTATGCGCAATCGCAACACGGCCTTTCAATGAAGCAATCGCCGACTCATCAAATACATCAAAAACAAGCCCCCGATCTTTAATAATATGAACACTGCCGTCGTACGCGGCAATACCAGCTGCCTCCTCACCGCGATGCTGAAGGGCATAAAGACCCAGATACGCTATTTTGGATGCCTCGGGATGATCAGAAATGCCAATAATGCCGCACATAAGAAATCCTTAGAATGTAGGAACGTTGCGCACAACGTCCCTACGCACGAGCGTAATAAGACTGGAGCGACTCAACCGTAAAACCTTCCTTCAAACTTGCCTCAATGCCATTGATCGCCGCCCACGCCCCCTGCAATGTCGTGATACACGGGATGGCATGACGTATCGACGCCGAACGGATCGAACGCATATCCGACTGACTTTTCTTGCCCGAGGGCGTATTGATAATAAGATTCATCTCGTTTCTGCTGATCAAAGTCAATATATTATGATCCCCTTCACCGGTCTTATCCGCAATGACCGTAGCCACACCGCTGGAACGCAACACCTTGGCCGTCCCCTTGGTGGCGTAAATCTTAAATCCAAGATCCTGAAGACGCTTGGCCATAAAAGCAATATGACGCTTGTCATTTTCATTCACACTGATAAAAACAGAACCTTTCTTGGGAAGACAGGAATTAGCCGCAACCTGACTCTTGGCAAAAGCCGCGCCAAAGGTCGGTGCCATACCCATAACCTCACCGGTTGATTTCATCTCAGGGCCCAGAATGATATCAACACCCGAAAACCGTGAGAACGGAAGGACGCATTCCTTAACCGCCACCTGCTTGAGCTTATCAATGTCCGGAAGGTTCGGAAAATCCTGTAACGTCTCTCCGGCCATAATGCGTGCTGCCATCTTGGCCAGCGGAACACCGATGGCCTTGGACACAAACGGCACAGTTCTGGACGCACGGGGATTGACCTCAAGCACAAGGACATTCTCGCCTTTGATCGCAAACTGGATATTCAAAAGCCCGACCACTTTAAGGGCCAGGGCAATGCGGCGCGTACTGGCCTTGATCTCGGCCATGATCGACTCACTGAGGGTGTGCGGCGGCAAAACACACGCCGAATCCCCGGAATGAACACCCGCATTCTCGATATGCTCCATGATGCCCGCCACAAAAACATCCTTGCCGTCGCAAATGGCATCCACATCAACTTCCAGTGCATCTTCAATAAACTTGTCAATCAGGATCGGATGTCCGCGCGAAACATCCGCAATCTCTTCAATGAACATCAGGATGGTTTCCTCATCAAAGACAATGCGCATGGCACGCCCGCCAAGCACATACGAGGGACGAACCAAAACCGGATAACCCACACGCGAAGCTGCCGCCACCGCATCATCGATCGTTGTCGCCGTGGCATTCGCAGGTTGCGCAATCTTTAATTCATTCAAAAGAGCCGAAAATCTCTCGCGGTTTTCCGCCACGTCAATGGCATCCACGCTCGTCCCGATGATCGGCACGCCCGCCTGCTGCAGACGACGTGCCAGGTTGAGCGGTGTTTGCCCGCCAAACTGCACGATCACACCGTCAGGTTTTTCAACATCCATGATATTCATCACATCTTCAAACGTAAGCGGCTCGAAATACAAACGATCTGACGTGTCATAATCCGTTGACACGGTCTCCGGGTTTGAATTGACCATGATCGTCTCAAAACCACGTTCTTTAAGCGCAAAAGCCGCATGACAACAGCAATAATCAAACTCGATGCCCTGGCCGATGCGGTTGGGGCCGCCCCCAAGGATCATGATCTTCTTGCGAGGCCCCTTCTTGGCGCGAGATATCTTCTCATTCTGAAGAATCGCCTCATCTTCCGTTTCGTACGTCGAATAAAAATACGGGGTGTACGCCTCGAATTCAGCAGCACATGTATCGACCACCTTGAACGTGGCCACAATACCCATATCCTTGCGCAGCTTGCGTACCGCAACCTCCGAAGACCCCATGATCTCCGCCAGCTGGGCATCTGAAAAACCCCACTCCTTGGACTTGCGCAGCATCAACGGATTAATCGTTTTTGTTACATCAAATTCTTTAATCATCTCACGTTCAAATTCAACCAACTGCTGCATTTGAGCCACAAACCACTTGTCAACATACGTCTCGGCCGACAACTGATCAACACTCATCCCCTTTTGCAGGGCATATTTCATATAAAAAATACGCGACGCATTCGGCTCGCGCAAACGATGCATCATTTTCTCATCATCAACAAAACGGTAATCCATTTTATTGTCAAAACCGATATGGTGAATCTCAAGACCCCTTAATCCCTTTTGAAGCGCCTCTTTGAACGTACGGCCGATGGCCATGGTTTCTCCCACAGACTTCATCTGCACGCCAAGCACATCTTTGGCCTCGGGAAACTTTTCAAAGGTAAACCGGGGAATCTTCACCACGCAATAATCAATCGTCGGCTCAAAAGATGCCGGCGTTTCACGCGTGATATCATTCTGGATCTCATCAAGCGTATAACCCACCGCCAGCTTAGCTGCAAATTTTGCAATCGGAAAACCCGTTGCCTTGGATGCCAGTGCCGATGAACGCGACACACGCGGATTCATCTCGATCACCACCATGCGCCCTGTCTTGGGATGAACCGCGAACTGGATATTGGACCCGCCCGTTTCAACACCGATCTCGCGAATGAGCGTTAGCGCCTGGTCGCGCATCCGCTGGTACTCACGGTCTGTCAATGTTTGCGCCGGAGCCACTGTGATGGAATCCCCGGTATGAACACCCATGGCATCCAGATTTTCAATGGAACAGACAATAACAACATTGTCTTTCTTGTCGCGCATGACCTCAAGCTCAAATTCCTTCCACCCCTCGATGGACTCCTCAATGAGGATCTCACTGATCATACTGCTCTCGATGCCAAGCCTGGCTTTCGCCTCAAACTCTTCACGGCTCTTGACAATGGACCCGCCCGTGCCACCCAGGGTAAAACTGGAACGGATGATGCAGGGAAACCCGATCTCATCGGCGGCCTTATCGGCCTCTTCAAGGTTATACGCAAAAGCACTCTTGGGCAAATCCAACCCCACGCTCAGACACGCCATTTTGAACTGTTTGCGGTCTTCGGCCTTTTTAATGACCTCGTAATTGGCCCCCAACATTTCAACATTATACTTCTGAAGGATGCCCTGCTCCCATAATTCAACCGCCAGGTTCAAGCCCGTCTGCCCGCCCAATGTCGGCAAAATAGCATCCGGTCGCTCCAGCACAATGATCTTCTCCACGAATTCAACGGTCAAAGGCTCAATGTAGGTCTTGTCCGCCGTTTCAGGATCCGTCATGATCGTTGCCGGATTTGAATTGACCAGGACAACCTCATACCCGTCTTCGCGCAAAGCCTTGCACGCCTGGGTGCCGGAATAATCAAACTCGCACGCCTGGCCGATCACAATGGGCCCCGAACCAATGAGAAGGATCTTTTTTATATCCGTACGTTTTGGCATATCATTTCTTATGTGTGTTCATCAAATCAATAAACTTCCCGAACAAATACTTGGCATCATTAGGGCCGGGCGCCGCCTCAGGATGGTACTGCACTGAAAAAAGCGGATGTTTCTTATGCCTCAAGCCTTCAATGCTTTGATCGTTCAAATTAATATGGCTCGCCTCAACATCGCCAAGATTTAAACTTTTCAAGTCAACACAAAAACCATGGTTTTGCGAAGTAATACTGATACGTCCCGACTCAAGATCCTTGACCGGATGATTCACACCATGATGTCCAAACTTTAATTTATATGTCTTCCCACCCAGCGCCAGCCCGATCATCTGATTGCCAAGGCAAATACCAAAAATAGGAACCTTGCCAATCAGCGCCCGAACCGTGGCAATGACATAAGTGACCGCCGCCGGATCGCCCGGGCCATTCGAAAGAAATACCCCGTCAGCACCCATGGCCAGAATGTCCTCCGCTGACGTCGTAGGAGGAATGACATGACACTCAATGCCAAGCAATGCCATTTCCCGCAAGATATTGCGCTTGATGCCGCAATCCATGACAACAACCTTATATTTCTTCACACCGCTCGCAGGCCAAATATAGGCTTTTTTAGGCGCCACTTCCCTCACCCAATCAGCTCCATCCATAGACGGGATTTTATCCAGCTTAGCCTTCAGGCCAGCGGTATCCGCATCATCCGTTGAAATAATGCCCTTCATGGCGCCGACCATGCGCAAATGGCGCGTAAGAGCGCGCGTATCAACGCCCTCTATGCCAATAACCTTATTCTCATCTAAATACTGGATCAAACTCTTGGTGGCACGGTAATTGGAATGCGTCCGGCAGAATTCCTTGACGACAAAACCCTTAACATGAATGCGATCAGACTCCAGATCCTCTTCATTGACACCGTAATTGCCAATCAAAGGATAGGTCATCACCACAATCTGCCCGGCATAGGAAGGATCGGTCAAAACCTCCTGATAACCGGAAAGGGCCGTATTGAAAACAACCTCACCGGCAGTTTCACCATAAGTATTCAGGGAGATGCCGCGGAAGATCGTACCATCTTCAAGATATAATACTGCGTTTTTCATCAATAACTATATATTACAGGTAAGATATACAATGCCTTGGACGATTCAAAACTTGAACTAATATAGCATCGCGGGATTGTTTGTCAATCACGGATTTCAGAAAAGGCTGACAGAAACCCGGAAGAATCAACGCCCAAAAACCCTTTTACGATTCACCTCAAACTGATCCGGACCAAGAAGATTTCGCGCCAGATCATCCTTATTAGTCCCACTTTCAAAATCATACTCCACAATAGCCGCATAACTAAGAACATTCATAAATGGCGTATCCAGGAAACCCGGCATTTGATCCGCAAAAGCATCAATGAGTCCGACGTAATGCCCGGGCTCTTTACTGATCCTGATCTTCAGCCCCCTGAAACGGTCCATGTACTCCGAGACGGTCAATAATTTCACTTCTTTATCCATGATTCGACTCCAGGAGACGCTCGTCCGATCCAGTGACGCCCAAAAATCCTTAAGCCCCACCACCGTATCCCCGCCCGACACCTGACCGTCATCCCCCGACGGCAAAAGAGGCCCCCCCCGCTCCTGCGGCTCGGACGACATCACCTCACGCGCCAACATTTTACCCAATGCCGACTTAGCCACCGCATCATTGGCAACGCGTGCCTGAGCCACCTTGCCGGCCTGCTCCACCTTCACACGTCCAACGGCCGCGTCACGCAAAACCCTCTGCCCCACCGCCGCCTGCTGGACCATCACAGACTGCTGTGCCAGCGCAGCTTTACGAACAGCTAAATATTGCGCATATTGCTGAACCTGTTGATTAACCTCGCTTTGAACTTTCTGCGCCGCGACCTGCCGCTGAACCACAGCCTGCTTGTACGCCACAACTTCTCCCATCCGCTTCTGGGCAACCGCCTGCTGATACGCCGCCTGCTGGGCCTGACGCTGACCAACCGCCTGTTTCAATGCCTGGGCAGCCTGGATTTCGGCATTGCGTTTGGCCACAGCCTGCTGCATAACCTGCTTATACGCCGCATACTCCATAGCCGCTTTTTGATACGCGGCCTGCTGCTGCGCCATGGCCTGACGCTGGGCCATGGCTTGTTGATAAGCCGCAACCTCCTGCGCCTGTTTTTGCGCCACAGCCTGCTGATACGCCGCCTGCACCGCCTGTTGCTGCAACGCCTTCTGTCCCTGCAAACGACGCTGCATGACCGCAGCAGCAAAAACATCACTCACTCCCAGCAACCCGCCCAACATCATGACAAGAAAAACCCTATTGTACCGCATTCCGCAACCCCAGCTTAACGTACCTAAAATGGATGACAAGAAATGTTATTATAACAAACACCGAACACGCCAGGGCAAAAATATCACCCCATTGAGCATAAATAGTTCTCCCCGATGACAGGGGCACCCGGTAAAAGCCAACCCCAGGACGGTTCAATTCAGGAACACGCCCCAAAGGCCGGCCAACACCATCGAAAGCACAGGTCTTTCCCGTATTGGCCGCACGCACCACTGGCAACCCCGACTCCACAGCCCGAACCGGCGCCATTAAGGCATGAAGCCAAAGCGCCTCGGGCCGCTTGAACCAGCCGTCATTAAGCATCACTACTGCCACATCCACACCACCCTGGCTCAAATGACGAAACATATCCGGATAAAATTCCTCGGAACAAATAACAACACCCAGCCGATGCCGGCCGAAACGCATGATCCCCGGACGCGTCCCTGCTGTAAAATCATACTTTCCGACCCCCAAGACCCTTGCGAAATCCCTAAACCCCCGTGGTATCTTTTCTGTAAACGGCACCAGATGCATTTTGTGGTATACCCCCAGCCAAACCCCTGAAGGAGACAGCATGACAGCACTGTTAAGATCATGCCCGTCCCACAAGAGCGCCGACCCCACCAACATGTGGACATTAAGATTCCGCGCTGCATCTTCAAGACGAGGCCTCCATTTGATATCTGTAAGAACATCATCCGTAAACGCCGTCTCGGGCCAAACAACAATATCCTCCGGCCCAAGGTTGCCCGCCACAGTCACCTTCTTGGCCAGCGCCATATGCCTGGTCACATTCACATCATAAAGTTCATCCTTGATCTTCTCCTCTGGCACAATATTAGGCTGGATCGTGGCCACGCGTACAGCATCAACAGCTTCAAAGCGCGCTATCCGCAGGGCTCCGGCTATCAGAAAGAAAGCCAACACAAGCGCCGGGGCCATAAAAAACCGGCGGCGCATGCGATGAACCATCATACAGCGAACACCTAAAAAAACAGCCGCATTCACAAAAACAACAACCCAGGCCAGTGCATAAACCCCACCCCAGGATGCCGCCTGCAAGAACTCCGGCCAAGAAGCCTGGGAATACCCCAGACTCCACACAAAACCACCCAGCACAATGGCACGCACCCATTCTGAAAAAACCCACACCGACGGCAATAAAAACAGCCGGAGATACACCGACCCTTCAGATGTCGGAAAAAACAGAAAAAACAAAACACCCTGTATGGAAAGCGCACCTGTAAAAACAAACCACCCGGCCCAACTGACCGGAATAAGCCAACCCAGCAAAAGCCCATTGGACAAAAAGCCCCACCCGACACCCAGTAACAAACGCAGTTGCCAGGGCTTCCCTTCGAGCGCCCAAAAAAGAGGAAAGGCGCATCCCCATGCCAAAAAGGATGCGCCCTGAACCATCAAAATATCCGGAAATGAAAGCCAGTAGATAACCGCCGAAACAACCAGCAGTGCCACCGTCAGAACCACTCCAGCACCAGCCTTGTTAATTGGTGGCCTCAACCGCCTGCGCGGCCGCCTGTGCCGCCGTATCAACCATTTTCGCTTCAGCCTGCGCCTTGGCAACCTGTACCAGAACACCCAAAAGAATGGTGGCGCGCTTCTCGCCGTCATCATCATTACGCGCATGGAAAAGATCAACACTCTTGCGTGCCGCAACAATAGCAGGCATCACTTCCTCACCCCCCTGATAAGCGATGGCAAGAAAATAAAACAGCGTTGGATTATCCGGAAAACGCTGGGCCGCAGCCGTCAAAACCGCCTGTGCCTGGGGAAACTGCTTCAAATGAATGAACGTTTGTGCCAGCATAAAATAGGCATCAAAAGAATCCGGCGACTCCTTGATGGCCGAAGCATAGCTCTCCACGGCTTTTCGCACATCACCCTGTTTCAGAAAAACAGTCCCCTCCATAAGCAACTGACGCCCCTTATCAACGTCCGCCGGCTTGACAGCAGCCTCTTTCTGCCCGCAACCAGCCACCATCATACCCGACAACATAGACACCATCGCCACAACTATTATCTTTTTCATAAGCACATCCCTTACCGTTTCTTATTCACCAAATAAGCATGGACGCCATCCGCGGCCGTGCGGCCCTCATGAATCGCCCAAACGACCAACGACTGGCCACGGGTCATATCACCGGCTGTAAAAACACCCGGAACCGATGTCATCTTGGATGCATCCGCCTTCACATTTCCGCGAACATCAAGCTCAACACCAAACTTCTCAAGCAATCCTGACTTTACCGGCCCCAGAAATCCCAGCGCCAAGAAAACAAGATCACACTCCACATCAAACCCCGACCCGGGTATCTCTTTCATCCTGGCACGCCCGGTAGCCGGATCGATCTCGGACCAATCAAGGCGCACCGCGGACAACGCCTTCAATTGCCCGTTCTCCCCGGAGAATTTCTTGGTTGAAATCCCATAATCACGCGCACAACCCTCTTCATGAGAAGTTGACGTGCGATAAACCAGCGCCCACTGTGGCCAAGGATTATCCGCAGCCCGCTCCAAAGGAGGCATTGGCATAAGCTCAAACTGCTGCACCGAAGCCGCGCCCTGCCGACGAGAAGTCCCCACACAATCCGACCCGGTATCACCGCCGCCCAAAACAACCACCCGCTTGCCCTTGGCATTGATCTCGGCTTTAGGGTCAATTTTAACCCCCAACAACCGGCGCGTCTGCTGGGAAAGGAATTCCATCGCAAAATACACACCCTTAAGTTCGCGCCCGGGAATGGGGATATCGCGCGGCTGTTCCGCACCACCGCAGAGAACAATCGCATCACACTGCTTTTTAAGATCGGCCGGATCCACATCCACCCCAACATTAACCCCTGTCTTGAAAACAACCCCCTCCTGCTCCATGCGCTTGACACGACGCTCAACGATCTCTTTCTCAAGCTTGTAATTGGGTATACCCAGCGTTAACAACCCGCCGACAAACTCATTCTTTTCATAAACCGTCACCTTATGACCCATCCTGTTAAGCTGATCCGCGCAAGCCAGGCCCGATGGCCCGGAACCCACCACCGCCACCTTAAACCCGCTGCGGACAGAAGGCGCCTGCACCCTGACCGCACCATCAGCATAACCACGCTCGATGATGGCAAGCTCAATATTCTTGATGGTCACCGCAGGATTATTGATCGTCAATGTGCAGGAATTCTCGCACGGTGCCGGACAAATACGCCCGGTAAACTCCGGAAAATTATTCGTCTTATGCAAACGCTCCAGAGCATCCTTCCACTGCCCCTTATTCACAATATCATTCCAGGACGGAATGATATTGCCAATAGGGCAACCCCACTGGCAAAACGGAATGCCGCAATCCATGCAACGACCACCCTGCTCACGAAGCTCCTTTTCGGCAGGCAACGTCACAAACTCATCCCAATGTGTCAAACGTTCCGCCGGAAGCTGTTTCGCATACTCCTGACGGGGATACTTTAGGAACCCTTTAACTTCACCCATAACAATCCTTGTTGCTTATTAAATGTCCTTGTCAATAACATATCAAAACGTGGCATAGCCACATCCCCACACTCATGCCGACTTTTGAGACTCTTCAATTACCCGACGATAATCACGCGGATAAACCTTAACAAACTGCGCGACGACCGCATCCCAGTCCCCCAGGATCCCTCGCGCCACAACACTCTGGGTATATTTCAAATGCCCCTCAATCATGCGACGCAACTCCTGGATATCCTTGTCTTCCTTGACAGGAAAAAGATCCACCATGCCCATGTTGCAGCGTTTGGCGAATGTGGCATCCTTATCCCAAACATAAGCAATACCACCGGACATGCCCGCTGCAAAGTTCCGGCCCGCCGCCCCGATCACAACGACACGGCCACCCGTCATATATTCACAACCATGATCGCCCACACCCTCGACAACCGCTGTAACACCCGAATTGCGCACCGCAAAACGCTCACCCGCGATGCCGCTAAAATACGCCTCACCGCAAATGCCGCCGTAAAGCACCACATTCCCGACCAGCATGTTATCTTTCGCGACGATAGACGACTTTCGGGACGGATAAACCACAATGCGGCCGCCGGAAAGACCCTTGCCGACATAATCATTGGAATCGCCCTCAAGCTCGAAAGAAACCCCCCTGGAAAGAAACGCCCCGAAACTCTGGCCAGCCGATCCGTTAAATTTGATTTGAATGGTATTTTCCGGAAGGCCCGCCATCCCATACTTGCGCGCGATCGTGGAACTCAACATCGTTCCGACCGTTCGGTTAATATTTCTAATCTCGCTGGTAAAGGCCACCGGTGTTTTATTTTCAACAGCATCTTTTGCCTTGGCGATCAGTTCATTGTCCAACGCCTTGTCCAACCCATGATCCTGTACGGCACAATGATAAATCGGAACATGCTGGGGCACATCCGGACGATGCAGAATATTGGTCAGGTCGATCCCCTTAAGCTTCCAATGCGCAATAACATCCCTGGCCTCCAAATAATCCACACGACCGATCATGTCATTAAAACTCCGAATCCCCAGCTCCGCCATGATCTCGCGGACCTCCTCGGCAACAAATGTAAAGAAATTAACAACATATTCCGCCCTGCCGCGAAAATTCTTGCGCAAAACAGGATCCTGAGTTGCAATGCCGACCGAACAGGCATCCAGATGGCATTTGCGCAGCATCACACACCCTAACGTCACAAGGGCTATCGTTGAAAAACCAAATTCATCCGCCCCCAGCATGGCCGCCAGCGCCACATCGCGCCCGGTCTTGAGTGTCCCGTCTGCCTGCACCCGGATGCGCCCCCGCAAATCATTCATCACCAGAACCTGCTGGGTTTCCGCCAGCCCAAGCTCCATCGGAAGCCCGGCATGCTTGATCGAGGTTTGCGGCGATGCCCCCGTACCGCCCTCATACCCGGAAATGAGCACGTGATCGGACTTCCCCTTGGATACGCCGGCCGCAACCGTTCCGACGCCAATTTCAGAAACAAGCTTGACGCTGACATCCGCACGCGGATTGGCATTTTTAAGATCATGGATCAATTGCGCCAGATCTTCAATCGAATAAATATCATGATGCGGCGGCGGCGAAATAAGCTGCACCCCAGGCGTTGTACCACGCGTACCCGCAATCTCCTTGGTCACCTTATGCCCCGGCAACTGACCTCCCTCACCAGGCTTGGCCCCTTGCGCCATCTTAATCTGCATCTGATCGGCATTGACCAAATACTCAATATTAACACCGAAGCGCCCCTGTGCCACCTGCTTGATACGGCTGCGCCGATTATCCCCGTTAGCATCCGGCTTGAAACGATCCGGATTCTCGCCACCCTCGCCTGTGTTGGAAAAACCCCCCAGACGGTTCATGGCAATACCCAGGGTCTCATGCGCCTCTTTGGAAATAGAGCCATAACTCATCGCCCCTGTGGCAAACCGCTTGACGATCGCCGTTGCCGGTTCAACCTCGGACAAAGGAATGGCCTTGCCTTTCCTGAACTTCATCAAGCCGCGGATATTGGCAATAACCTTATCGTTGTCATTGACCATCTGGGCATATTTTTTATACAATTTATAATCCCCGGTACGAACCGCCTGCTGGAGCGTGGCAATGATCTCGGGATTAATTTGATGAAACTCACCATCCTTGCGCCAATGATACCAGCCGCCCTCATCCAGAAGTTCATCCCGATGCCCTACATCAGGATAAGCCTGGGCATGACGACGCAACACCTCTTCAGCCACCGTCTTAAGGTCAATACCGCCAATGCGCGAAGGCGTCGCTGTAAAATATTTTGCCACCAACTCCTCACCAAGCCCTACGGCCTCAAAAATCTGCGCCCCACAATACGACTGAACCGTGGAAATACCCATCTTGGAGGTGATCTTGAAAATACCCTTGCGAATAGACTTGATATAATTTGCCTGGGCATGTTCCATATCAAGGCCATGGGCAAAATGCCCCTTCTTAATCTCACTTTCAATAGTCTCAAAAGCCAAATAAGGGTTAACCGCGTTGGCACCATACCCGATCAATACCGCCAAATGATGCATCTCACGCGCTTCCCCTGTTTCCATGACAATCGACACCTGCGTGCGCGCACCCGAACGGATCAAATGATGATGCAATCCCGCACAAGCCAATAAAGCCGGAACAGGCACACTCTTCTCGTTCGCCTGACGGTCTGAAAGGATGAGGATATTACACCCCTGTGCCACGGCCTTATCAACCCGCCCAAAAAGCTCTTCCATGGCCTTCTCAAGCCCCTGTGCCCCGTCCGCCTTTTGAAAAAGGATCGGAAAAGTTACGGCTTTCAAATGAGGCATATTCAACTGTGCTATCTTTTCCAGCTCCCGGGTCGTCACAACCGGACGAGCCAGACGCAGTCGCCGCACATGCTCCGGCGACTCCTTCAAAAGATTACTTTCAGACCCAAGGTAAACATTTTCCGCCATCACAATTTCTTCACGGATTGCATCCACCGGAGGATTGGTCACCTGGGCAAAAAGCTGTTTGAAATAGTTATACAACAGCTGCGGCCGGTTCGAAAGCACCGCCACAGGATTATCAGCACCCATGGAACCGGTCGCCTCTTCACCATTCTCGGCCATCGGCTTAAGCACAATCTTCAAATCTTCCTGCGTATATCCGAAAACGCGCTGGCGCTCCAAAAGCGTTTTTTCATTGAACAGCGTGACCTTCTTGGGATCAGGCAAATCCTTAAGATCCACCATGTTCTCCTTGATCCACCGGCCATACGGCTGTTTGCCGGCATAAAGCTCCTTCAATTCCTTGTCATCAATGATGCGGCCTTCAAGCGTATCAATGAGAAACATCTTGCCGGGCTGAAGCCGCCACTTTTTCGCGACACGCTCCGGCTCAATGGGAAGAACGCCGGTTTCCGACGCGAGAACAACCAGCCCGTCCTTGGTGACCGTATAACGCGACGGACGCAATCCGTTGCGGTCAAGCACCGCCCCGATATAACGGCCATCCGTAAACGAAATACAGGCCGGACCGTCCCATGGCTCCATCATGGCCGCATGATATTCATAAAACGCCCTCTTCTCTTCCGGCATATCTTCCTGGCCAACCCATGCCTCAGGCACCATCATCATGACCGCATGCGGCAAAGGCCGCCCGGCTAACACCAGAAGCTCAAGGGCATTATCAAACGTCGCGGAATCACTTCCGAAAGGCTCAACCACCGGAAGGATCTTTTTAATATCTTCGCCGAAAGCCTCACTGATAAATTGCTTCTCACGCGCCCGCATCCAGTTGATGTTACCGCGCAAGGTATTGATCTCGCCATTGTGCGCAATCATACGGTAGGGATGTGCCAAAGCCCATGTCGGGAACGTGTTGGTGCTGTAACGGGAATGAACCAACGCCAGCGCAGAAATAAAATCCTTATCCGCAAGGTCATTGAAAAACGTATCGACCTGCTCCGCCATCAACTGACCCTTGTAAACAATGGTCTTTGACGATAAACTGCAAAAATAATAAAAACTCTTCTGCTGAAGGCGGGATTCCTGCACCTTATTATAAATACGCTTGCGAATCACATAAAGTTTGCGCTCGAAGGCTTCTGTCGCGGTATCAGAACCACGGCCAATAAAAATCTGCTTAAAAGCAGGCTCCACGGAACGCGCCACATGCCCGATACCTGTATCATCATGCGGCACCTCGCGCCAACCCAGAAAATGCTGCCCCTCCTCACGGATGACATGCTCGGTCCATTCCTCGATTTCATTACGCTCCTGAAGATTGGTCGGCAAGAAAACAATACCGCAACCATAATCACCCTCAAGAGGAAGATCAATATTCAACTTAACGCACTCACGGCGAAAGAACTTGTCCGGCATCTGCACCATGATCCCCGCACCGTCCCCCGTCAAAGGGTCACAACCGCACGCGCCGCGGTGTGTCAGGTTCTCGAGGATCTTGATGCCCTGGCGGACGATCTCATGAGACTTGCGCCCCTTGATATCTGCCACAAAGCCAACGCCGCAAGCATCATGTTCAAATTGAGGATCATACAGACCCTGTTTAGGCGGTAATCCCATACTCATGTCCTTACTCCGCAATCCCGTTAATTATTGTCAAGGTTAGAAAAGAAGCGGTATTTTAACGGCAAATGTTTTTTATGTCCAGCCAAAAAATCAAGCATCAATACCCCTGGATGCCTCCCGGCCCTGAAAGCACCCGTTTAAAAACCTGAATCGACACCCCTTCCCATGATTTTTCATACACAGCTTCGTTCAAACGCAATACAGGACTCATCGGCCTATCCAGCGTCACCAGCAAACACGGGGCAGCCTGATAATCCACCAAAGCCCTAAAACCAACCTGACCATACCCTGTCAAAACCCATAAAGGATACTCCCAACTGTCGCCACCCTGGATAAGGCCAACATCCTTGCACCCTGAAGAACGAATAATATCCGCCGCCTGAAAAAATGAACGCGCCACGCGCGGTTTTTTCATAAAATAATATTCATTCCTGTCAAAAACCATAAGCCGGTTCTTCCCCACCAACGGACGCGACTGATGCTCCAGAAGAAAAAACAAGGCTGAAACAACAACAATACTCAAAACCAGCCAGCGCCCGATCTTTTTATCTCCCAACCACATACCCGCTACTGGCGCAAAAAGAATAAACAGTGGCAAATGCATACGACTCACCCAGGGCTGCCACATCATCCCCATAAAAGCTGCCCCGGAAACCATCAAACAAACCGCATACGCTTTCACATGCCTTAATGGCAACACAAAAAAGACGCACACCCCTGCTGCTACATAAAGAAAAAAATGAACAAAGTTACCCGCATAATCCTCATCCCGCGCCGCCCGAAACATCAACGATTGTCCGGCATACCCCACAGACCCCTCAACGCCCGCCACCGAATCCTCCCCCAGGAGACGATAAACCCCTGCAAAAGCCTCGCGCAGCCAAGGGATATCCTGACACGTCGGCAGTGTCCAATGAACCGATGCGTGCCGCAGGCTGTTGAGCAACAAAGCCGACGGACGCCATGTTTGAACCACAAAATCCGTCCTGTCTGAGAGCGCCACGGAACGCTTCCAGAATAAACCATTAATCCCGACCGTTAACACAACCATTAAAGCCAGCGCCAGCATCTTTTGCTTCCAGGACATGCGCGCACTCCACAACGCCCACAACAACACCGGCAGTGCCACAAAACAGGTCCCCTTGGTCAAAACCGCCAACGCCAAAGAACCCGCGGCTATAACAATATAAAACAATGACCCGCCCTGACGAAATTTAAGCGTGAACACCACTGACGTCATCAACCAAAAGGACTCCACCAGATCTGTCTGCGTACTTGTGGCCTGAAGGATCGCCATGGGAATCGTTGCCGTCACAACAGCCCCCAGCCATTGGGCCGGCCGGCCGCCACCCAATTGCCTGACGATCAACCCTGCGCCAAGACAGCTTCCCGCCAGTGAAATCCACTGAAGAAAATTAAACCACCGGTCCGTCGATGTTAACAGGAACATATGCAATAAAAGATACTCGGCTCCTGGCGGATAAGAATTCTGGCGCACAATATCTGTTGGGAAAAACGCCACGGACTTCTGCTGGGCCCAATGCATGACGCGCGGCAAATGATACGTCATGGAATCCCAATTATTCGGCGGGGAAACAAAAGCAACCAGCGCCGTCAACGCAGCAACGATGATTAAAACAAAAACACAGGCAAACTCGAACCTTGAAAAAGGCGCTGCCTTTGACGGTACAGAAAACTTGCGTGTGAAAAACATCCGATGAAAAACACCAACAGCACCCGCCGCCAAAGCACTAAAACCCCACACCATTGCCACCGCCAAAGCAGTAAGAACCTTGAACGCCCCCAACATTTCAACGACAAATACAGACAACAAACCTGCCACAACAGCCGATGCCAAAAGCGCCTCAACCAAAAGAACCCCTTCCTTTCGCCAATACAGGATTCTCGAGAGAAACACCAAAAATATCAACGGAAGAAATAACATGTGGAGGACGCTCGCCTTCAAGCCAATGCGCTAATCAAGAAAACGGAACCGGATGATCGCCCAGTACATGCCCAGCGCCTTGGGCCAGTTAATTTTTTTTCCCTGAGCCACAGAGCGGGCCTCATAAGCAATGGGCACTTCAAGGATCCGAAGCCCCTTTTTAACCAACTTGGCCGTAACTTCCGTCTCAAAAGCAAAATGATCGGAAATGATCTTTAAAGATTTGACATCCGCCGCTCGAAATAATTTGAAACATGTATTAATGTCGGTCAATCGCCGGCCATATAATATCATAAATGTTATATTGGAAATAACATTAGCCCAGCGATTAACCCCCTGCATCCGGGCAATAGTCCCCATAAAACGCGAACCATAAACCACATCAGCCTTCCCCTCCAGCAAAGGCTTCAGAAGATTCGGATACTCGCCGGGACTATATTCCAGATCCGCATCCTGCACAAGTACAAGATCCCCGGAAGCCTCGGCAATGCCACGCTTGAGCGCCTCGGTCTTACCCTGGTTGGGCGATTGATGAAAGATCTTGACCCAAGGATCCTGGGCAAAATGAACAAGCACTTCAGCCGTTTGGTCGCTGGACCCGTCATTGACCACAATAACCTCGCGAGACATTCCCGCGGGCAACGCAACAGCCTTCACGGCCTCAATAACCTGAACAATGGTCTTTTCTTCATTATACGCCGGGACAAGGATCGAAAGCTTCACACGCTCTCCTTATATCGATTCGTCAGTGGCAATCGCCAGTCTTTCCCAAAAGCACGCTGCGTAATCTTCACACCAGGCGGCGCCTGCCGTCTTTTATACTCACTTTTATCCACCAGTTCAATCACTTTTCGCACAATCTTCTCATCCTTGCAAACACGCCGCATCTGCCTAAACCCTTGATGCCCTTCGACATACATCCCTAACAATTGATCCAAAAGAGCATACGGAGGCAAGGAATCCTGATCAGTTTGATGGAATCGCAGCTCGGCAGAAGGCGGGCGCTTGAAAATCGATAAAGGAATAATATCCCGGCCTTCTTTTTGATTATAGAAAGCACACAAATCATAAACCCTTGTTTTCAATATGTCCTTAATGACCGCGTACCCTCCCGACATATCCCCATAAAGCGTGCAATAACCGGTCGCCATTTCACTCTTATTACCCGTGGTAAGAACAAGCCAGCCGAATTTATTGGAAAACGCCATCAGAATATTACCGCGAATCCGCGACTGCAAATTTTCCTCCGCCAGATCAAACGGCAAGTGGCCAAATTCGGGCTTAAGCACCTCAAGATAAGCTTCAAATATTCTTTCGATCGGCACCTCATGGAACTCGATGCCCAGATTTTGGGCCAAAAGCCTGGCATCATCCCTTGTTTCCTGGGCATTATAACGCGTGGGCATGGAAATCCCCACCACATTAGAGCATCCTAATGCATCACACGCCAGCGCCGCCACCAGCGCCGATTCAATGCCTCCACTTAAGCCAATAACCACTTTCTTGAAACCGTTCTTTCGCACATAATCCCGCGTACCGCTTACAACCGCCCCATAAATTTCCGCCACTGGCTTCAACGACGCCGTAACCCGTGGTTTTAAAACAGGCTTTTGAACCGACACGGACGCCTTGACCAACATGGC
>JAZDPD010000009.1:0-18922 GCA_043798045.1 Candidatus Omnitrophota bacterium
GATCTTGTTTAAGACAACTTTCTTTTGTTCCGGAATAAGCTCCTGACAGCCTTGTTTGTAGGCCTGACAGTGGCTACTTACTGGGCACTGATTGCACCGGGGTTCTTTGGGTGTGCATATTATGGCCCCCAGCTCCATCAAGGCCTGGTTAAAGTCGCCGCATTGTTTTTCAGGCATGACACTATTAAGAAATTTAAGGATTAATGCATCATGGGTTGTGTCAGCATGGCCGTGGATGTTTCTAATGCGCATGATCACACGCCGGACATTGGCATCAACTAAAGGAATCTTAACATCAAAAGCAATGCTGGCGACCGACGCTGACATGTAAGGCCCAAAGCCTGGCAGATTACGCAGAACGTTAGGGTCTTGCGGCACTTTTCCGTCGTATTCATCGACGACGATTTGAGCGGCTTTATGGAAATTGCGCGCGCGGTTGTAATAGCCTAAGCCTTGCCATGTTTTAAGGACTTTATCGACAGGCGCTTTGGCTAAGGCGTATACATCGGGAAATGCTTTAAGCCATACGGGATAAAACCCCAGGACAGTTTTAACTGTTGTTTGCTGGAGCATCGCCTCGGAAACCCATATTTTGTAGGGGTCTTTGGTGTCGCGCCAAGGCATGGGACGTGCATGGGTGTTGAACCACACAAGAATTTTTGTGGAAAAACCGGGGTTGTTTTTATTGGAAAGCTGGTTCATGGACGAGCTGGATGTAGTTCTTTGAAGATGAGATCTCGGCACGATGGCCGTAGATAAAAGGGATCCTGACATGCGAACCATCGACAAAGATGCAACCGCGCGGCATGGATGATATGATGAGGGCTTTCTTTGTTTTGGGGATAAACCCGCCGGATAAGTGGTATTTGATCCCTTTGGCATGGTAAAGTTCGCGTGGTTTATACTGGATATCGGTTGACGATGCGGGCATTTCCTCTCCCCCGGCTGAAAGCATGGCACCGGTTGACCCGGCGGCGGTCGAAAACCAAATTCCTGAATTACGATGATACTCATTTTGCTCGCCCACCATGATCTGGTAACGTGTCATGGCCGCCGGATTGGCATGGCAGATCAGGATATCGTTGAGGCATTCGACGGCATAGTTGCCTTTGCCATGGCAAAGTTTAAGGTGAAGTTTTGTCAGGCGCAAGATTTCCTGTTTTTGATGGATGACTTTAAGAAGGACATTTTCGAAGGTGTCTTTATTGGAACAGCAGAATTTTCCGATGCTCCATTTGGGATCGGAATTTACGCCTAAAAGAAGTTGACGGTTATTTAATCCCCGGGCCACTTCCAGCAATGTTCCGTCCCCGCCTACCGTTATGATGAGGTCAAAGGATTTGTAGTTCAGATTTTTACTGCGGGTATGTTTATGGTATTTAACCTGGTGTCCTTTAAGGACCTGTTCAATATGGCGTAAGGATAAAGCGTGCGCCTTATGGTTTGATTGAAACGATTCATTTTCCCGTAAGTAATGGGACAGTTTTCCGGCGATCGATAAAGCGCTTTGTTTATAGACTAAAAGGATCGTTGGTTTTTTCATAGGATGTAACGGTGTTGGATATATGATTCAAGTTCCTTAAAATCTTGAACTATATGATGGGCACCCTTAAGATATTTCTTGGGTAAAGATGTTTCAATGGCAATGCAATTGATCCCGGCCTTAACGGCGGAAGTTATACCAAATGGCGCATTTTCAATAACAAGAACCCCTTCCCTGCCGATTCTTAAAGATTTAAGCGCTTTAAGGTATGGTTCGGGATGAGGTTTTCCTTTGCGCACATCGCTGCCGCTGATAATAACATGAAAATAGTTCAAAATACTTTCAGGAAGGATTTTCTCGATTTCCTGGCGCGCCGTTCCTGTTACCAGAGCTAATTTCAATCCTTTTTGACGGCATTTCCTGATAAATGTCCTGGCACCAGGCACATAAGGTGTTTTGGCAATATTTTTAAATAAATGTTCTTTTTGAAGAAGCAGTTTTCTGGCACTGTTGATTGAAATGGGCTTGTTGTGCGCTTTGAAGATCTCAATAACACTTTGGAGTCCCTGCTGGCCCTCACGTAAATAAACTTCATGTTTTGAAACATGGATACCGGCTAAAGCGAAGACTTTTTTCCAAACACGGAAATGATATGGCATTGTTAATGTAATAACACCATCCATATCAAAAAGGATAGCCTTGATTTTACGCATTTTCCCACAAGAAAAAGAATTAAGCACAGGTATTTTCATCAATAAATAACATTACCGCAGTTTCAATCTGGTTGCCCACAACAACAATACATGCAAGTTTTGAGCTATTGGACGATCCAGATTTAATGCATTAATGACTTTTTATACGCCGACCTTTTGATTGCTTTTTTAATTTTTTAATTATTTTCTTCCTTTCAGCCCGCATTTTCTCAAGCTGTTTTCTTGCATCTCTTTGTTCTTGTAATTTCTTTCTTAGAGCTTCTTTTGCCTCGCGTTTAATGGCGCTATCTTTCTTGGCACGTTCTTTTTTAATTCTTTGGTATTCCTTCATTTTCAGCTTTGCGTCCCTGGCTTTTTCTTCCTTGAGGATTTGACGTTGAAGATTTTGCTCCGCAGTTTCCGCTGGCGTTAATGGAATGAACATATTATCGGAATTATTGACAGATTCGGCGGCAGCATCGGTATTTTCATCTTGAATAACCGATAAAGGTTCCTCCTGGGCCATAAGCCCTTGAACTGGAAATACGATCAATAACAAAATAAAGATTATTCTCATATCATAGGTCTCCAATATGAAGTATAGCACACATCAACGGCGCGACGCATGACTCAGAAGTTTGTTGGAAGGGGTTTTCCTTCGATAAAAACAACAATATTCTTTGAAGCAATTGAATTATCTTTATACGGAATGACTCCCCCCCAGCGCCCTATAACATTAATACTGTTCAGGCCTACAGGAGTATTTCTTGGAATGGCAATGTTATAGGTATTATTCTCAGATGGTGCATTATCTTCAAACGTTTGTCCAAAGAGACTGATAATCAATTCATTGGGAAGCTGATCCGGATTTAATCTGATGTTCAGAGGAAAAATGGCCCCCCGTTGAAGCACAGCCCCGTTTTCAGGAGATTGTATACTGATCCATGAACCAATGGGTTCTGAATTATCAGCAAAATCATAAGAATTGATTGAAAATGGGATTGAAACTGGACTAATGATATTAAGCGCTGGAGCAGCAATTAATAACTCAAGTGATGTGATTTCTGCGACAGGCGTTTCAAAAAAAATGGTTTTGGTACAGGACTCGCCTGGATAAAGTGTTGGATAATTGGGGGGCAAATCTTCCAATTCTTTGGTATAATTATCTGGTTTTTGTATGGGACGATAGCGATTATTAAAGTTATCGGTTAAAGAATACTGAAAAACATTTTTCCCATCGACTATTGCCATGCCAGTCTGGTTAAAAAAACGAAACTCAACAGCTATATATTCAGCTCCAGCATCATGATTAACCACATTGACAATTTCAAAAAGGAAACCATTTCTTGAAGTCGAAGCAAAAGCATCAAAGGCAAATGAAATGAAAACGGCACTTACAAACAAAAATACTATTTTCTTTAACATATTTAATCTCTTAATTTATTTTTTTCAGTATAACATGGTACACTTTCGATTCAACAGCATTTTGCTATTTATAAGAGAATTATACGTATTTTCTATAATTTCTATTCTAGTGGAAAGGAATAATGTCAACTATTAACCGTAAACTGCTTTTACATGTATGTTGTGCCCCATGTTCGGGAGGTATTATTGAAATCCTCCTTCAAGAAGAATTTTCACCAGACATATTGTTTTATAACCCAAATATCTATCCGCGGGATGAATACTTACGCCGAAAGAACGAAATTTCAGTTTACGCTGCAAAAAATGGCCTGATGTCAATTGATGTTGACCATGACCCGGACCAATGGGTCAACCGTGTTAAAGGGCTTGAACTTGAACCAGAACGCGGGCGCCGCTGTCAAACTTGTTTTGATATGCGCTTGGAACGCACGGCTTTATATGCGCATGAACATGGGTATGATCTTATCGCAACCACCAATGGCATATCGCGGTGGAAAGATATATCACAAGTCAGTCTAGCCGGTCAAAAAGCTGTTTCAAAATACCATTATATGACATTCCTTGACAGAAACTGGCGTAAAGATGGCGGGATGAGCCTAATGTCAGAAGTGACCCTACGCGAAGGGTTCTATCGTCAGGATTATTGCGGGTGTTTATACTCTTTGAAGGCATCACAAATTCGCAAGAAGAACAAAACCCTGTAAGGCATAACGCTTTACAGGGTTTTTGAAGATCAACGATGATAAACTTCTAGATTAAGATATCAATATTATCCCAACCAAAAATTTCGCGTTGAGCTTGATTAACTTTGATTGGTTTGTCTTCTTTCCATTCACCCATAAAACGCCTCCTTTTTGTCAAAATATAATAAAGGAATCAATGTGTCATCATTCCTGTTTCTTTGAATTAAGTTAAATATACATCATTTCCTGGCGTATTGCCAATAATATTTTCTCAGTCATGCTGGGAAGACTTTTGCTGTAAATGGTCCGTCGCCAGCATCATGTACATGGCCGGAACTACAAAAAGCGTGAACAATGTGCCGATGGCAATACCGGTTGATATCACCAGACCCATGTTAAAACGTCCGGCAGCACCAGCGCCTGATGCCATGACCAGGGGCATAACACCAAAGACCATGGCTGCGGTTGTCATCAGGATCGGGCGCAAGCGAATGCCGGCAGCGGCCTGCACCGCTTCGCGTTTAGGCTTTCCGGAACGCTGCAGGTCATTAGCAAATTGCACAATAAGAATACCATGTTTGCTGATAAGCCCGATCAGTGTTACAAGTCCGACCTGGGTAAAAATATTAAGACTTGCCCCCCCCACCCCCAGACTGATGAAGATCAGAGCCCCGCAAATTGACATGGGAACACTCACAAGAATAATAAGCGGATCGCGGAAACTTTCGAATTGGGCTGCAAGGGCTAAAAAGATGATGAGTAATGCAAAAAAGAAAGTAACAACCAGTGCGCTTGATTCTTTCACAAATTGGCGCGACTGACCAGCATAATCAATACTGTAGCCCTGCGGCAGCACTTCTTTCCCGATTTCTTTAAGTTTATCCAGCACCTGTCCAAGCGGGACGCCAGGCATCTGAACACCTGAAATGGTGGCAGAGTTAAGCTGCTGAAAGTGGTTTAGGGATTCCGGGACAACGCTGGTCTTAAGGCTTACAATGGTCGATATCGGTACGGAAGCACCAGTAGCGGTCGTGATATAATAATCTTTCAATTGATCCGGATTTAGCCGTTGACTGCGTTTGGCTTGAGGAATGACCTTATATGATCGACCGGACATGCTAAAGTAATTCACATAACCGCCACCCAACATGGAACCAAGAACGCTGCCCACATCCCGCATGGACAATCCCATTTGAACCGCTTTTTCACGATCGATCATGATTTCAGTCTGTGGTTTATCGATTTTAAGGTCAGTATCAATGAACATGAACAGGCCGCTGGCACGCGCTTTCTCCAGAAATGCGGATGAGACCTCATCCAGACGTTGCGATGAATCGGTAGTCCCGATGACAAATTGTACCGGAAGCCCCTCCCCGCCGCCAGGTAAAGACGGCGGCAAAAATGCCACACCATTAACCCCTGCGATGCCGGATAGTTTCATTTGATATTCTTCCTGGAATTTTATAGCAGAACGTTTGCGCTCTTCCCATGGCTTAAGCACAATCCCTGCCAACCCTGCATTGAGTCCACCCATGCCGTCGATTTGGAAAACATGCTCAACTTCAGGATAAGCTTTAACGATGTTAAAAACCTGCTTGGAATATAGACCAGTTTGCTCCAATGATGCTGTGGGAGCTCCAGTGTAGATGGAAATGATGAATCCCTGGTCTTCCTGAGGGGCAAGTTCACTTTTTGAACCAAGGTACAAAAAACAGGCACTGGTCAGGATAATAAGGGCAAAAACAGCGACAACAGGCAAATAATTTAATACTCCATGAAGCGTTCTTTCATATGCCCGGCGCAACCGGTCGAAATACTGGTCAATGATATCTGTGAATGAGCGGCGTCCTGACGGATCGTGGTGTTTAAGCATCCTGGAGCACATCATGGGCGAAAGTGTCAGGGCAACAACAGCTGATACTGTGACGGCACCCACTAAGGTGAAAGCAAATTCAGTGAAAAGTGCGCCCGTTAACCCACCCATGAAACCAATGGGAACATAAACAGCCACCAGAACAATAGTCATGGCAATAATGGGATTGGCCAACTCGCGGGCTCCTTGAAGAGCTGCATTCATGGGAGCCATGCCATCCTCAATATGACGGTGAATATTTTCCACCACGATAATGGCATCATCAACTACCAGGCCTATGGCCAACACCAATGCCAAAAGGGTCAGTAAATTGATCGTATATCCAAAAATAAGCATCATAAACAAAGCCCCAACCAGCGATAAAGGCATGGCCACTGCCGGTATGATGACAGAGCGAAATGAACCCAGGAACAAAAAGATAACAAGGGTGACGATCAGAAGTGATTCAACCAGTGTCTTGACGACTTCATGAATCGAGCTGTTGATATAATTGGTCGCATCATAGATAATTCTGCCTTCAAGCCCTTCCGGAAGCTGGGCAGCGATTTCAGGAAAAGCTTTACGAACACCGGCAATAACAGTCAGAAGATTCGCACTGGGGGAAACTTTTATACCGATAAATACCGCTGTTTCACCATCAAAAGCGACAGTTGTGTCATAATCCTCTGATCCAAGCGTGACCTTGGCAACATCCTCCAGACGCACAATAGCACCACCCGCTGACTTGATGATAAGCTGCCGGAATTCTGCAACAGAATGCAGGCCTGTGGCCGCCGTCAGATCCGCTGTCACCATCATGCCTCTGGTACGTCCAACAGCTGAAATAAAATCATTGGCAGCCAGCGCATTGCTAACATCAACAGCCGTAACACCCCGCGCGGCCATTTTCTGCGGATCCAACCAGGCGCGCAACGCAAACTGGCGTCCGCCCAGAATTTCCGCAGTTTGCACGCCTTCAACAGTTTGTAATTTCGGCTGGACAACACGGATAAGGTAATCTGTTATTTTGTTTGTTTCCAGGACTTTACTGTAAAACCCCATATACATTGAATCGGTTGATTCGCCAACAGAAATGGCAATGGCTGGTTGCTGGGCTTCTTTGGGCAGCTGGTTGATGACCGCATTGACCTTGGTGTTGATTTCAGTCAGGGCCTTATTCGCATCATAATTGAGCCGTAAATTGGCTTTTATCATGCTCACATTTGATGAACTGCTAGACGTGAGGTAATCAATGCCGTTGGCCTGGGCGATGGAATTCTCCAATGGCGTGGTGATAAAACCAGCCACAAGTGCTGGATCAGCCCCGGTGTAGACCGTGCTGACCGTAACAACCGCATTTTGAGTTTCAGGGTATTCCCGCACACCCAGCAAGCTCACGGCCCTTATTCCAAGAACAAAGATGAGCAAGCTTACTACCGTAGCCAGGACCGGTCGCTTGACGAATATATCTGTGAAACTCATGCCATTATTTTTCATAGTTATGCCTATTGATCAATTGGTTCTGGTGAAGGGTCATTGCCAGGCTGAACCTGGTTATCAATGATAACCACGCTTCCATTCTTAAGCTTGTGTTGCCCGCTTGAAACAACAGTCGCGCCTTCATTGATTCCTTTGATAATGCTCAATTGATCACCGCGGGTCTCCCCAACGGTGATAAATGTCTGTTTTGCTTTTAATATAGCAGCCCCTTTTTCATCTTTAGTTGAATCATCAATAATATATACTGTTTCACCATAAGGATTAAAGGAAACAGCGGTCTGCGGCAGTGTCAGATACGACTTAGCCTTACCGGCCTCGACTTCAACGGTCGCAAACATGCCGGGCAAAAGTTCATGTTTGGGATTAGCCAGTGTTGCTTCGACTTGGACATTGCGTGTGTCCTGCTCGACTTTTGTGTTAATGGCACTGATCTTCCCGGTAAAAATATGACCCGGGAATGCATCTGTTGTAACATCAACTTCCTGTCCGACCGCCAAGCGTGAAAGTTCCTGCTGAGGAAGATAAAAGTCGGCATAGATCATATCCAGGGATTGCAGCGTAACGATTTTCTCCCCGGGGTTCAGATACTGTCCGGGATTAACAGCACTGATGCCAAGTTTACCAGAAAAAGCTGCTTTGATCTTTTTCTTGGCCACAAGAGCTGCCTGCTGGGCTTCCTGGGCTTTGCGGCTTTTAAGTTCCGCCGCATCAGCATCAACAATGGCCTGGCTGACAGCCTGGATCTCCAGCTGTTTCTTATCACGGGAATAAACTGTTTGCGCGAGTTCCGTTGCCGCTTGCAACGCATGAAGCTGAGCCGTATCCGTTTCAGCATTAAGATCAACCAGCACCTGACCTTCCTTGACCTCATCGCCTGATTTGAAATAAACGCCTTCAACCATTCCTGCGATTTCACTGGATACATCTACTCCCTGGACCGCGCGAAGGCTTCCTGCGGCCTTGATGCTGGGCTGCCAGAGTTGTGTCCCTGCCTTGACAGTTGAAACAACAACCGGCGGTGCCTTCATGGTTGCAAAGTACTTCTTCATCATGTAGTTGCCGAAAGCCTGGTATCCAAAGATTCCGCCAAAAATAATCCCGACAATAACAAGCATCATGAACATTTTCTTTACCATAATAAACTACTCCTTTAATTTTTCCACGGGCAGCGGCTCAGTCCGGTTCCACCATCCACCGCCCAGGGCCTGAAAAAGCGCGGCTGTATCTGATAGCCGTGCCGCTCTGGCTTGAATAAGGCTAATACGCGCCTGTTGATATTGGCGTTGTGCATTCAAAAGCAGGATATAATTCACCGCGCCGGCTGACAATTGTTGTTGTGTCATTTCAAGAGAATCTCGCGCCGCTGCAAACGCATCAGATTGAGCCTTGAGAGTTCTGGAATCTGTTTCAAGCGCACGCAGGGCATCAGCCACATTGGCGTATGATAACAGGACTGTTTGACAAAATTGCGCACTGGCGGCTTCAAATCCTGCGATCGCAGACCGGCGTTGGGCACGCAGCCTGCCGCCATTGAAAATCGGTTGGATCAGCCCTGCCCCGATATTCCAAACCATATTGTTGGCATCAAACAAGTTCTCGAGTCTGGCGGCTTGGGCGCCGTAACTGCCGTTTAGAATGATTTGAGGATAAAGATTTGCCGTGGCCACACCAACGCGCGCACTGGCAACATTCAAAAGCGCCTCAGCTGCCTGGATATCAGGACGTTGACGAACTAAAGTTGAAGGAAGTGATATAGGAATATCTTCAGGCAATGTTATCCCTGAAAGACTGAAGTTTGAAATGCCAGATTCTTCATCCGGTGTCTTCCCCATCAGGACCATGAGTTGATGTCGAACCTGGGATAATTCTTTTTCAATAGATGGCAAGCTTGCCCGTGTTTGTTCAAGCTGTGCACGTTGAGCCAGAATTTCTGTTCGCGATGAAGCCCCCAAAGCCATTTGCTGATCGAGCATGCTCAAATGTTTTTCCTGAGTAGAGAGAATATCATTAAAAGCCGAGAGCTGTTCCCTTAAGGACGCTTCCTTTATAACTGTTGTAACAATATTAGCTGTTAGCGTAAGGTAGGCTGCTTCAAATTGAAAACGCTGATAATCAACCGATGCCTTGAGCGATTCAAGTTCCTTGCGTCCACTTCCAAAAATATCAAATGTGTAGCTCACCTCGATGGAAGCATGGTGCAAGTTAAAAATACTCCCTTTAGTGCCATCAGGTAAGCCCGCTGCAGCAGGAGAGCTTTTTTGCCGTAACATGGACAAATTAGCACTTATATCAGGATAATATTCACTTCCAACGCGGGCATTGTAGTTCTCTTGTGCTTCACGGAGAGTAGCTTGAGCCCCTGCCAGGGTCGGATTCCGTGATAACGCCATACGGATGATCCGATTCAATTCTTCTGATTTAAAAAGTTGCCACCATTGGGCAGGGATGTCATCACCTAACACAAATTGCTGGGTGTTTCCCCCTGGTACATCATTAGTGGCAAGAGTTTTCTCGGAAAGAGCCCCTGATGTATAGGTTTTGGGAGTTGGAATAATGAGCGCAGGACGTACGGAAGTACCTGTCGCACAACCTCCCAACGCTAATAATATTACCAATAATGAAATATTAATGAGTCTAAACATCCAATGCTTTCCTTTTAATTGCAGTCTTGTTCGTTTTCAGAACAGATTCATCCATCATTTTAACCAACATATCCTTGATCCTATCTTTTTGATCCAGGCTGTATGGTGATAGCCCAAGTATTTCTAAAAGCATCAACCCGTCAGTTGCCAGGGAAATGATGGCCGCACGTTCAAAATCAAGCCCGGAATCATTAATATCTTTGAGATGTTGTCGATAAGCTTCTTTAAGCGATTCGAGCAGTTCCGGATTATGTGCGGCCACCACAAGGATCGACAGCCCCATCCGCTGACGTTTTATATTTGGCTGAAGTGCGGTTAATATGTTGGCCTTCAATATTCGAGCAGGGCTTTTCTTGAGTTGGCCCAGTGTCACGTCCCTGTCCATGTAAAATTGAGCCACAAGTCTTTGGATCATCGCTTTAAGGAGACTGTCTTTATTAGGGAAATGATACATAAGCCCACCCTTGCTAACACCCGCTTTCTTCGAAACTTCATCAAGCGACATGTGAGTAGCACCCATTTCCATGACAACAGCTTCCGCGGCATCAATGATGATCTCTCTTGAATTACATCGTTTTTGCATCCCGTTTCTCCATACTAAAATCAAATGATTTTAGACTTAAGATCTAATTCTTTTTTAACTATACCATCTGGTCGGTACAGTTTCAAGTAGATTTAGAATTGATTTCACCGGTTCAAAGCAGAAACTATTGCCTTGATTGAGGCTGTGCTGATATTCACATCAATCCCCGCACCAAAAGAAACACACTGTTGACCCTTCCTAATCCCAATATATGCAATGGCCATGGCTTCAGCACCTTTTTTCATAGCATGTTCAGCATACATGCTTACATCCAGAGAAACACCCAAATGTGATTTCAGTCCATTAATAAAAGCATCAATAGGCCCATTGCCTGAAGCCTTAATTTTAATGACTGCGCCATTCATACTTAAAACAACGCCGACCATTGTTGTTTGTTGATGACCGCTTACAGAATGAATATCACATGAAACTATTTTAAAAGGCCCTGACTCTTTCAGGTATTCTGATTCAAAACATTGATGAATCTGCATGGATGAAAACTCGGATTTTGTTTGTTCTGTTTGTTTCTGGACGGCTTTTGAAAAATCACGCTGCATTTCCTTGGGGATATGAATGCCCCAATCTCTTTCCATAATATGGGCGACGCCACCTTTTCCTGATTGGCTGTTGATACGGATAATGGATTCATAATCTTGGCCAACATCCTTTGGATCAATGGGCAAGTAAGGAACATCCCATACTTTATTCTTGGATTTGGCGCGCGCTTTCATGCCTTTATTGATCGCATCCTGATGCGATCCGGAAAATGCTGTAAATACCAGTTCCCCTGCATAAGGATGCCTTGGATGGACTGTCATTTGCGTACATCGCGTGTAAACATCACGGATGTGGCTTAATTTGCTGAAATCCAGTTTTGGGTCAATCCCCTGGGAGAACAGATTCAAGGCCATGGTCACAATATCCATGTTGCCGGTCCTTTCGCCGTTGCCGAACAAGGCGCCTTCCACACGCTGGGCTCCAGCCATGACCCCCAGTTCAGCCGCGGCAATACCTGTGGCGCGGTCATTATGTGTATGAACACTGACAATGATGGCAGCACGATGCCGAACATGTTTAATGAACCATTCAATGCGGTCTGCAAAAATATTGGGTGTTCCCATCTCGACCGTTTCCGGCAGATTGATGATCAGTTTCTGTTTTCTTGTCGGTTTGAAAACATCAATCACGGCATGGCAGATATCCAGGGTAAAATCCAGTTCCGTACCGGGAAAGCTTTCCGGTGAATATTGAAAACGGATCCCTTGATAGCCCGGTTCATTTTTCAAGTCCACCATCAATTTCGCGGCATAGGTGGCAATGGCAATGATCTCTTTCTTGGTTTTACCAAAAACAACCCGGCGCTGCACTTTTGAAGTTGAGTTATACAAATGAACAATGGCACGGGAAGCCCCCTGCAGTGAGGCAAATGTCCGGCGGATCAGATCTTCCCTGGCCTGTGTAATGACCTGAATGGTCACATCATCAGGGATCATTTTCTCTTCAATCAGTTTTCTAATAAAATCAAACTCAATCTGTGATGCTGAAGGGAATCCGACTTCAATTTCCTTGAATCCCATTTTAACCAGCAGATTAAACATTTCCATCTTTTCGGCAATGCCCATCGGGCTACTTAACGCCTGATTGCCATCGCGCAGATCCACACTGCACCAGATTGGTGCACGGTCAATGACCTTGTCCGGCCAGGTACGATCCGGGATATTCACAACGGGATACGGACGATACTTCTCAAAGGGCATTTTAACTGTTTTCATAAAGCAACACCTTTCGTTATTTGCCTCCATTTCTTCAAGTCAGGTGGTTTCTTATGAATCTTTTCAGAAAACAAGAAACGCCACCAAGCCCGAAAGAGCTGGTGGCGTTTAAATTTATTGATTTTCCTGTTATTGATCGATCAATTCAACAAACACACCTCTCCGCGGGCCTATCTAAGCGATAGGAGTAGGTTGAGCCCCGTAAGTCGTGCATTGTGTTGAATCATATGTTCGATCATAATGAATTATGTATACCATTCATTTACATACCTGTCAAGATTCGACCAGAATCGAGATACTTAAGAAGACCTTTGCACCCAGCGCAGAATAGCACTCCTGGAGCGCGGGTTATCATATTGTTCCTGACGGGACGCCTTAATTGGCTCATGGTTCATGGCGCAATATAATCCCGACACAATTCCCTGTTCAAAAGAATGTACCACACGCACATCTTCCCCGGAATGAAAAGTGATGACGGCGGCTTTTCCACCGGGTATAAGGCATGCCGGAAGATTTCTCAGGAACTGTTCCAAAACAATAAACTCATCATTAACAGCAATGCGCAATGCCTGGAATGTCCTGCGAATGGAACGGGATATTTCCTCCTCATCACTTTCGCAGGAAGCGCGCGGTATAGCCCGGCGAACGGCATCGGCCAGGGCAGTTGTGGTTGTTATCGGTTGGCGGGACTTAAAAACGGATTTCGCAATCCCGCCGGCGCGGGGTTCGTCAGAAAAATCATGAAGCATCTTCTCAAAATCTTTTTCAGATATTGTTTGAAGGAATGCAGAAGCCGGTTGGCCGCGTTGAGGATTCAACCGCAAATCAAGCGGCCCTTGTGTCTTAAAGGTAAAACCTCTGGCAGGATCATCCATCTGCATGGAGGATACACCCAGATCTGCCAGGACAAGATCAAAGCCATTACCCGCTTCAGCCAGGACCTTGGAAATACCCGCAAAATTGATACGCCTGATTTTCAGTTCCTGATCGCCGTATCCCAAGGCCATCAGACGCGCCTCGGTTCGCTTGATCTCAATGGGATCCACATCGATCGCCCACAGGCAACCGCCGGGAGTGATACGTGAAAGGATCTCACGGGCATGCCCGCCATAACCCAGTGTCGCATCCAAGGCTATTTGCCCGGGGCACGGATTGAGACAAGCCATGACTTCCTGCACAAGAACCGGCCGGTGTGATCCCGCCGGAGTTTTTCCTCGGGCCATGATCCTGGCCACATCTACGCCATAATGCTCAGGATTGTGTTCTTTGTATTTTTGATTGAAATGCCGGGGGTTCTTACCTGTGTAGCGCACCCGGCGTTTTCTGGAAGGATTATCAGGGTTGACGGGATCAGTCATAATATGCGTATCATTCTTCCATCAAACGGCGTGTTTTAAATACCATCAGGCACCTCCATGGTTTTCAAGATCGCGGCGTTAACTTTATCCACATCGAAACGCTTCTGAGCATATTTCCTGCTGCTTTCCCCCATGGTCATGATTTGCGGCGGATGCTTCAGGAAGAATTCCATGGCCACCGCCAGTGCCATACTATCTTTTGCCGGAACGAGGATACCATTATAACCAATTCTCAAACGACACATCTCTTCTTCATTTGGCCACGCATCCCCATGCCCTGGTATGTCAACCGTTTCACGGCAACCGGGCTGATCCACCGTTATAACAGCCCGTCCGGCAGCCATGGCTTCAAGTGTTGTCCGCGGGATGCCTTCCCTATAATACGAAGGCAGCACAAAAACATGGCATGAACCTAAAAGTGGACGAACATCGTTAACCCAACCGGTGTAATGGATCAGGCCTTCACGCCGCCACATATCCAGTTCAGCTTGTTTAATTGAATTGGGATTTTCATCCATCGCTCCCGCCAGCATAAATTCAACATGAGGATGCTTTTCTTTTAACATCCTGGCCGCTTCTATATACTCACCAATACCCTTATCTTTCAAAAGGCGGCTGATCATCAAAAACTTTATGTTAGGATCCGTTGGGACAACCGCCTGGGCATAATGCTTAAGGTCAATGCCAATACCATCAAGCAGGGATGCTTTTCCTCTGGACACATATCCGTTAGCAACAAAATACTCAAGATCATCAGGATTTAAAAAAAATACCCGTGAATTGTAACATAATCCAAATCTGTAGAGATACCTGGCGATAAATGAAAATGTAGCGTGTGAGATCGATGCAAAGGGCATGAACATATACCCCAACCCTTCGATCATGGAGAACACTTTCTTTATACCGCAAAATCGGGCAGCCAAAGCACCATAAATATTGGGTTTGATCGTATAAGTCAGGATCATATCAGGTTTAACACGGCGTATGAGGCGAATCAGATCGAATATGGATGCGATTTCCGCCAAAGGGTTTAATCCGGTCCTTGTCATTCTAATTGGATAATATACCGCCCCCATTTGATGCAATTGACTTTCGGCTATGACATCACGCCCATTGGCTGCCGCAAAAACCTTGACCCCCCGGTCTATCATGGCCTCGATGAGCTTTCCACGAAAATTAATCAGGGAACCAGGAAGAACACCAATGATCAGGCAGGAACCAAAACTGTTTTTACCCATCATCCTTGATTCCCGTTCAATGGAGGTTAATACAAAATGGACTGCAGAAAATCACTACCCCGTGCTGTGGTACTTTTTGACTGGGCATATCCAATCTAGCGAACGGGGCATTCTTTCCACCACGCGACACAACGACGGATGCCTTCATCAAGCGAAATTCTGGCAGACCAGCCCAGCAATTTCTTTGCTTTTGAATTATCGGCCCAGGTGGCTTTCATGTCGGCTTTGTGAAAAGGTTTGTTTTTTCTTTTGGAACGCTTGCCGGAATGTTTCTCAATGAGCGCGATCATCTGCTCCAGGGAATACGGTTTACTGCCACCGAGATTGATGATTTCAAACCCGACACGTTTCAGGGCCTTGATCGTACCGGAGGCAATATCATCCACATAAGTAAAATCACGGCTTTGTGATCCATCGCCGAAAATTTCAAGCGGTTTGCCTTCCTCGATCCATTTGATAAATCGGTATACGCTCATATCCGGGCGACCCGCCGGACCGTATACGGTAAAATACCGGACAATCGAAACATCAATGCCATAAAGATAGTGATATGAATAACACATGGCCTCTGCCGCTTTCTTGCTGGCAGCATAAGGCGAGATCGGGGTATTTACGGCAAGCGATTCTTTAAAAGGCATCTTTTGCCCTGCGTATAAAGAAGAAGTCGAAGCAAGGACAAATTTCTTGATCCCATGCGCGCGGCATAGTTCCAGAAGATTCAGCGTCCCGTTAGCATTGGTGGTCATGTAAACAAAAGGATTTTCCATGCTGTAACGAACCCCGGCCCTGGCGGCGAGATTGATCACGGCAGCAAATTTGAATTTCTTAAACAGGTTCGCAAGCTCGACAAAATTCTCAATATCAATTTTATAAAACTTGAAATTCGGGTATTTTCTTAAAAGCTTAACCCGATATTGTTTAAGAGAAACGTCGTAATAGTCATTCAGGTTATCAATTCCGATGACATTCTCACCCTGTTCAAGAAGCTGCTGGGCTGTCTTATGCCCGATAAAACCGGCAGCTCCGGTAACCAGCAATGACTTTCTCAAAATTGCCTTGCCCATTCGCTCTCCAGGATTGATGTCAGATCATGCACAGGTTTCCAGCCGAGTATCTTCCTGGCTTTAAGCGATGATGCAATCAGCGTTGTCACATCCCCCGGACGGCGGGGGCCGATCCGGTGCGGCACTTGTTTCCCGGAAACCCGTGAAGCCGTCTTGATAACATCCATCACGGAAAACCCCTTGCCGTTGCCAAGATTAAAAACCTCATTCCTGATGCCCTTACGAAAAGCCTTAAGCGCCAAAAGGTGTGCCTGGCAAAGGTCAAGTACATGAATGAAATCACGCACACCCGTTCCATCATGCGTTTTATAATCGGTCCCGCAAACAGTCATGTCTCCACCGTTGTGAAGTGCTTTCATGGCATTGGAAATAAGATGTGTTGGTACCGGACGACCTTTGATCGGCCAGGCACGCCGCGTATCCCATCCTGCCACATTAAAGTACCTCAAGGCAATAAAATCCAGAATATCAGCTTTGGCGGCATCCCGGAGAATATCTTCAACCATAAATTTAGATGCCCCATATGCATTTTGTGGATCCGCCTTGGCTGTTTCTATAACTGGAACCTTGAGAGGATTGCCATAAATAGCAGCGGTGGATGAAAAGACAATGCGGCGCACTTTATGCTCAGCCATGGCATTTAACAGGTTTAACGTGCCCCCCACATTATTGCGGTAATAAAGGATCGGCTTGCTCACTGATTCAGGGACAACAATCTTGGCGGCAAAATGAATGACCGCACTGATCCGGTATTGTTGAAAAGGTTTCTGGCAGTCACCTGGTTTGCACAAGTCACCTTTGATGAATTGGGCACCCTTGGCGATCCATGGTTTTATGCCTGTGGAAAGATTGTCAAATACAACAACACGATACCCGGCATCAAGTAACAACTCTGCCATATGTCCGCCGATGTAACCTGCGCCGCCAGTAACCAGAATATGATCGATAGGTTTTTTCATAGCACAAATATACTCTGTATCTATCCATTTATCAAGGTTACCGCAAGGCTTAACCCACATTCTTCAATAGAAGGGTCATGCGGATTAAGCCACTTCATCCATCAAGTTTAAAGTTTATCGACTTCTTTGAGGAGATTTTTACGATTAAGACCGATGCGGTTCATGGCATCCGCCGCGTCTTGCCGATACGCACGGCAAAAAGTGGTCACATCGACAAATGTATGGACACCCTGAGCATGCAGCTGCTTTAAGACGATGGCACGCACCAGTGTTTCATTGATGATGTCACGCGGTGAAAGGCCAGCCTCACGCGCCAGGCGGTCGCGGTAAATCGTGCTGGGCGACATCATAACAACACGGTTCTGGTCATAATTATATTTATACACCGGCGAAAGGAGTATCTTCTTCTGCTCCATCCCACCTGTCTCACTGATGTCATCAACAACACGAAAAACCTTGTCTTCAATGTGAAAGCGTTTTAGCACCACAAAAACATCAATCAGGTTAACCAAAACCTCAGGAATGTTCATCGGGTCATTTTGCAAACGCATGATCGCTTCGCGTGAAGTTAAAGCATGAATCGTGCACATGCAGTATTTACCCACATTCATCGCTGTGATCATGTCCCTCGCCTCAATACCACGCACCTCACCGACCACAATGCGTTCCGGCCGCATGCGCAGGGTATTTTTCACAAGGTCTGCCAGCGAAAGCCTCTCGTCACTCTCAAGACGTGAAACCGTATCCATTAAAAGCGTATTCATTTCCAGCGTGTCTTCAATGAGCACCACATGGTCCCTGTCGGGTATAAAACTGAACAATGCATTTAAAAGCGTTGTTTTCCCGGTTCCGGGGCCGCCCCCCAGCATGATATTGGCCGGTCGGATCGCCAGACCCTCGACATAAATCCACAATTGAGCAGCGACTTCATATGACATGCTGCCATAAGCCACCAGATCAAGGATGCTAACAGGATCAACTTTGGCTTTTGTAATGGTAATCTGGGCTCCAAAAGGAGAGGAAATGATATTAGCACGCCCGCCCAGGTTTGAAAGTTCAAGATCAATAACAGGCCGGGTCATTTCCCTGTTGGCAAAAACAAGAAGCTTCTTGATAAAAAGATCAAGCGCGCGCACATGCTCAAATTTAATGCCCGTGCTAACAAAGCCCTTTGCCGCGTGATGAATATAAATTGTTTGAAGCCCGTGGATAACAATATCTTCAACATCACTATCACACAAGAACGGCTCAATGATTCCGTATGAAAGGAATTCACGGATAAAGACATTCTTGGCATCGAGATTGGCCAGTTCATTGGAAAACCGCCGCGCCTTATCATTGGCCAATACACTTTCCAGGGCTGCAGACGTGATTTCTTCACGATCTTTTTCAGGCTGAAGAACCTGCAAACGTCCTTTAAGTTTATCAAGGAGTTGTTCTTCTAATTCAATGCGGATATTAATATTCATATTTAATTTAATCTAACACGTGAAAAACCGTAAGTAAACTTTAATCTCCCGTCTTTTTCACGGGCGCGAATTGTAACTCATAGTGCGACAAAAATAAGCTTTAAGATCAATTGTTACCCTGCAAGCATTCCTTTGCCATTTCATTCGCCGTCTTGTAACCCAAAATCTTCCTGGGGTAGTTATTCATCCAATCCTGAATCCA
>JAZDPD010000123.1:0-2371 GCA_043798045.1 Candidatus Omnitrophota bacterium
CCAAAAGCAAAAATAACATTCTTTTTAATTTTAAGATCCAATGTTGCCTTAAGCGTACCAATGACGGCAGCGGCGCCGCTCATATCCGAGCGCATTGTTTCCATGCTGCCGCTGGGCTTGAGATTAAGCCCGCCAGAATCAAATGTAAGGCCTTTGCCAATGATCGCTGTATAAGGCTCATTCTTCTTACCGCCATTATACCGGACAACAACCACGCGGGGCTCCTGAGAACTACCCTTATTAACAGCCAGTAAAAGCCCGAATTTCTTGGTTTTAAGTTTTGCACGGTCAAGCACTTCCAAATCAATATGTCGAGAGCCTTTCACCAAACCCCGGGTTATATCCGCCAGGTATTCGGCTGTGGTAACATCCGCATTCTCATTAACAAGATTACGTGTTAAGTTTGATGCCTCGGCTGCTTTGATGACCTGGTTATGACGCACATCTTTATCCGCCACAATATGGATTGTCTTATTATCAATTGTCTTATCATCTTTCTTGCGTGAAATGTATTTCTTCCAGGCATACGTACCAATGATCTTGGCTTCGATGATAGCGCTGACAACTTCAAAACTCGACGTATGCGGCAAAATCTCGATATCAGAAGCCTTTTTAAAGAATGCCGACAAAAGTACCGAACGCACAAGCCCACGCAGCGAAGTCAATGAAAGGTCTTTTTCTTTACCAAGACCCAGGAGAACCACCGCGTCCTTGCCGATAACCACAGGGAACACCTCCCCTTTGCTGCCTTCAAAACGTTCGGATTTAAGCACATCATGAACCGCTGTCGAAATATCTTTGGTAAAACAGTTAAACACGCCCCCTTTAACCTGTTCGGATGTCAAAAGGATAATGCCATAGCCTTTTTTAAGCGATAGATTGGAAATAAAACTTATCACACACACTCCGGATGTTAACTGCGTTTAGTAATAGAAACATAAGCCCGCTGTTTCGGGCCAACATATATCTGCCGCGGACGTCCGATCTTCGACCCACCCGGCACTTCAATCATCTCTTTCCAATGCGCGATCCAGCCCGGCATACGTGCGATAGCAAACATAACTGTAAACATATCATTGGGGATCCCTATAGCCTTATAAATCAACCCGCTGTAGAAATCTACATTAGGATAAAGGTTACGCTCGGCAAAATATTCATCTTTAAGGACTTTCTCTTCAAGTCTGATCGCGATTTCAAGAAGAGGGTCATCAATGCCTAATTTATCAAGAAGGTCATGGGCACACTGCTTGATAATCTTGGCACGCGGATCATAGCTTTTATACACCCTGTGGCCTACACCCATCAGACGGAATGTATTCGATTTGTCCTTGGCCATATTGATATATTTGTCAAGATCGCCGCCGTTAGCCTGGATCATCTCCAGCATATCGATGACCGCTTCATTGGCCCCCCCGTGCAATGGCCCCCACAGCGCACAAATTCCCGATGAAATCGATGCAAACAGATTGGTACGGGCACTACCGACAAGCCGGACGGTTGAGGTCGAACAATTCTGTTCATGGTCCGCATGCAGGATAAAAAGCACCTTCATGGCCTGCACCACTTCATCGTACATTTTGTATTCTTTTGTCGGCGAAGAAAACATCATGTTCAACAAATTGGGTACATACTCGAGATCTTCACGCGGGTAAACAAATGGCTCACCGATAGACTTCTTATAAGCGAAAGCCACAATGGTGCGCACTTTCGACATCAACTGGACCGCAATGCGGTGAAAGTCTTCTTTGGAAGCGTTAAGCATATCAATGCCGGGATAATAAGCTGACAAAGAACATACCATGGATGCTAAAACCGCCATCGGATGAGCTGATGAAGGATACCCGTCAAAAAACTGCTTCATGTCCTCATGAATCATGGAATGTTGCGTAAAACCGTCAGAAAGCCGCCGCAATTCTTCGGCAGTAGGCAATTCTCCGTAGATTAGAAGGTACGCAACTTCAATAAAGCTGGAATATCTTGCCAGTTCTTCAATGGGATACCCGCGGTAACGCAGGATACCTGCATCACCATCCAGATAAGTGATCGCACTTTCACAATTTGAAGTATTGCCAAAACCATGGTCAAAGGTGACATAATTTGTCAAGGAACGGAGTTTGGAAATATCAATCCCCTTCTCACCTTCAGTCCCCACAAGCACTGGCAGCTCAAATGAGTTCCCATCAAGAATGACTTTTGCCGGCTGTTGCTGCTGATCCATTCAGATGCCTCCGCTAACTTTAATAAATTTTAAAAGGAAAATATTATATATTCACAAATAATATTTTTCAACCCTTGATTCAGCACGCTACGCTTCACGCGAATTGTAACTCATAGTGCGACAAATTTGAGCTTTAAGATCAATTGTTACCCT
>JAZDPD010000192.1:0-3653 GCA_043798045.1 Candidatus Omnitrophota bacterium
TGCTTTTGCTGTTTTGGAAAAACCCGTGGACCGTGTCCTTTTGTTGGAAACTATTCGTTTGATTCTCCAGGGAGTAGGAAATGGATAGCCAACCCATTCTTTCCAGATTTCTGCATCTAGTAAAGCATTTGTTTCCTAAATGCAATCTCCAAAAGATTTTTTTTGTATTGATTTCAATAATCCCCGTAGTTTTCTTGTTGTTCGGATATTTTCATGTTCGTCGTGAATTTACCAGAGTGTATATTAGTGAAAGATCGGAACAAGTTCATCTTTTCAGTGTTTTGCTTGATGAGCGACTGAAGAAGTTGCGTGATATAGGTCTTTCCCTGGCCGAGCGTCCGTTATTGGTTAATTATATAAAGAAGGGGAATTGGGAAGACGCGATGGCTGTTTTGGAAGGTGTCAATAAAGCTATTCCTGAAATTAACCGTATATTCTTGGCGGATACTTCTTCAACCATAAAAGCGGATCTTGATCATCTGGCCAATGCTGTTGGAACGTCAAGATCTGATATGGATTGGTTCCAAGGGGTTAGTGCAGCGTGGCAGCCTTATGTATCTGAAGTGTTTTATCGAAAGAGCATTCCCCGGGCTTTTGTCGTTAATATTGCCATTCCAATCAGGGATGACATGCCTGCTGCTGATTTAACGAAATCCGGGGGCATTGATTTATCGCATTTAGGGATATTGGTGCTTCAATTGACGCTGAACCGTTTTGCTGACATAGCCGCGACCTGGAAAAATGTCCCGGGCGATAAATTTATGATTGTTGATCAGCATGGGCATCTTGTTTACAGTTCAAATGATAGCATCCATACCGTGGGCAAGGATATTTCTTCCGAGCCTGTCATAGCGAAAGCCTTAAGCGGCCATCAATTGTCAGAATTCATCAACGATGATATGACTAACGGGGGAAGCGACTTTTTCTGGTCCAGCATTATTCCGACATCCAGCTGGAGAATAGTTCTCGACGAGCCAGGGCGCATATTCTCTCAGCAAGTTAATGAACATATGAAATTTATCAATCTTATTACGTTCTTGTCATTAGTTGGATATTTAATTTTCATTGTTTTATTTTTTCGATATTTGATGGTGCTGTGCACGAATCAGAATGATCTTCAGAGCATCTTTGATGCTTCAAAGATCGGCCTTATGCTCATTGACGATAAATTAACGGTGCGTCGCATTAACCGCAGCCTTAATAATTTGCAGCATAAGACATTGCGCCTTGATGCTGATATCCGGGCTGGTGAACTTCTTTGCTGTATTCATGCGGTTAAGAACAAGCATCGTTGCGGTGAAGGGAATCATTGTGTGAATTGTGATATCAATATGATTATCTGCCAAGCATTGCATGAAAAGACCCCGTCTCATCGTGATGAAGTGAACAAATCTTTCATGATCAATGGCAAGGAAGAATTGCGATGCTTCATGGCCGATGCTACACCGCTAAGTATCAATGGTGTTAATCATGTGCTTTTATCGTTGATGGATATCACCCCATTAAAGCAATCTCAGGAAGTTATCCGTCAAGCCAGGATCTCTGCTGAAATGGCCATGGAGATACAGGACAAGCTTGTCACGTCGCTTACGAAGGAAATTGAAGAACGTAAGTTGATTGAGAAAAATCTTAAGTCCGCGCAACAGGTGGCCATTGAAAGTGAAGTCTGGTGGCGATCGCTGATTCAGGAGATTCCGGCAGTGACCTTTGTTCTTGAAAAGGACGGGATCATCCGTTCTGTCAATCGTTCCTGGCTGGGGATCCCGGTGGATAAATTGACCGGGCATTCTTTGCTTGAATTCATGGATGTTGAGCAGCAACAAGTCTTGGTCAATGTATTGGCAGATGTTTTTGACAAAAGAATGTCTGTTCATTACGAGAGCCGTGGCATTTCATTGTTAGGGGATAATCTTTGGTTCGAAAATCATGTCTGGCCGGTTGAAGTGAACGACCGGATTGCCGGAAGCGTGCTGCTGGCTTTTGATATTACAGACAAGAAGCACGCGAGTGACCTTTTTAAGGAAATGTCCCTGGCGGTTGAACACAGCCCGCTAGCCATTGTGATCACAGACCGTTTTGGGAAAGTCAAGTATGTCAATCCACGGTTTACAGATGTGACCGGGTATTGTTTGGAAGAGATTTATGGCAAGATTTCACGTGTATTTCGTGAAGGTGAAATGTTGTCGAATGACCGCAAGATTTTATGGGATACGCTTGAAAAGGGTCAGGATTGGCGAGGGGAATTCCTGGAGCGCTGTAAAGACGGTCGGGAATTCTGGGAGCAGGTTACGATCACGCCGGTGATAGGGGGGAATGGCAGGATTGCCAATTTGATCATTCTTAAAGAAAACATCCATGAACAAAAACAGGTTAAACAGAAGCTGATGGAGAGTGAAAAACGTTTTATGGATGTGTTGTACGCATCCAATGATGCGATCCTTCTGATTTATGGTGATAAATTTGTTGATTGCAATGAAGCAACGGCGCAGATGCTCAAATATGCTGACCGGTCTGAATTTCTCATGGCTCACCCGTCAAAGCTTTCGCCGCCGCAGCAGCCGGATGGACGGAATTCGTTTGAAAAAGCACAGGAAATGATGCAGATTGCGAATGAAAAAGGGTTTAACCGCTTTGAATGGATGCATCGCAAAGCGGATGGTACTGATTTTCCGGTTGAAGTCTCATTGACGCCGATTGTTTATGATGCGAAACCGTTGCTTTATTGTGTTTGGCGTGACATCTCTGAACATAAGAAAGCAAGTGATGAATTGAATCGGAACCAGACAGAAATGGTGAACATGCTTGAAGAGTTGAAGTTATATAATGTGCAGCTGGAGGACGCCCAGCAAAAACTTGTTCAGCAGGAAAAGCTTGTGGCCATAGGATTCCTGGCCGCGGGTGTGGCCCATGAGATCAATAATCCCCTTGGTTTTGTTCATGGGAATCTTGTGTCCCTTGAAGAGTATGCCCGTGCGCTTCTTAAAATGACCTCTTTTCTGGGCCCGCTCAATGAAGCGATCAGTGCGGGTGATTTGGTCAAAGCGGGTGAAATCAATGCTCTTGTCGAGGAAGAAAGGAAACAGCTGGAGATTGATTATATCAGCGCGGACATCAAGAAACTTATTGTTGAAACGCGGGATGGTCTGGGCAGGATCAAGAAAATAGTCCAGGGATTAAAGAGTTTTTCAAGGAAGGATACGGAAGGTGTTGTTTCTTCCAATATTAATGCTGTTGTTGACGATGCCATTGCGATTGTCTGGAATGAGATCAAGTATAGCGCGGAGCTGGTTAAAGAATTCGAGGACTTGCCGCCCATTGCCTGTAACCCGCAGCAAATCGGACAGGTCCTTATCAATTTACTTGTTAATGCTGTTCAGGCGATCGATGGGCATGGGGTGATAACAGTCAAGACGTTCCGGCGGGGAGGCATGATTGTTATCAGTGTGGCGGATACAGGGGCCGGTATTCCGGATGATATAAAGAACAAGATATTTGACCCGTTTTTTACAACCAAGGAACCCGGGAAAGGAACGGGGCTTGGGCTTAGTATCAGTTATGACATTATTAAGAAACATGGAGGTCGCATGGATTTTGAGAGTAAGGTGGGTGTCGGGACCACATTCAGCATTGAACTTCCACAGAAGGATTGTGTG
>JAZDPD010000010.1:0-9138 GCA_043798045.1 Candidatus Omnitrophota bacterium
CGAAGATGCCTTCAAAAAGGCGCAGGAACAACTTAAGGTCAAACGTGTCGAGCGAACAGTCTTCAAAAACACCGAATGCACCGGGCTTCTCAACCAGCGCCTGCATTGCCCAGCGTGCAGCACCGTTATGTTCCACACCTACACAATGAAACAGAACAAACACAAATACCGTTACTACATCTGCTCAACGGCTCAAAAGAAAGGCCATAAAGAATGTCCGACCGGCTCGCTCAATGCTCAAGCCATTGAGAACGCGGTCATAGGACAGCTTAAACTGATCTGCGCGAAGACGGATCATCCTGACAAGTCAGCCGTTGATGCCATTACCTCACCTGTCTGGGACGGCCTTTTTCCGGAAGAGAAACGTAAAATTCTCAAGTCTCTCCTTGAGCGTGTCGAATACGACCACGCCAAGCGAAAACTCTGGATAACCATCAAGGGAATCGAAAAACCTTTTGAAATCGACGCTGACCTCAAAAGCAATCAGCCCAAAAATCGCTGGCACAAAGAGATCGCCATTGAAAAAGAAGCGTCTATCGTGCGCAATCTCATCCTCGCCCATCAGATCAGCCGCCTCTTTGACGAAGGCCGCATCCAGGACTTCAAACAGGCCGCCGTCTGGCTCAACATGAGCCCGGCACGCGTGAGCCAGCTCATGACGCTGAACTTCCTCTCGTCCACGATCAAAGACGCGATCCTCACGCTCCCTACAGAAAAACTCGCCAAGATCTCGGACACCACGCTCCGCGAAGTCTCCGCCGAAATCGACTGGCAAGAACAAACCGCCCTCTGGCACGAAGCACTCCAATAATTCAAACCAACGCCTCGCCACACCGATGCCAATCCGACGGGTTGGTGTCACCTCGAACCATTTAATCGACAGCCTTTATCGTCGAAATTCGCCAGATATAAGGCCAGAATATCGATTAAATGGTAGGCATTAAATAAAGGGCCATTCGGAGATAAAGAGATAGGTTCGACAGAATTATGGACGGGGATAGGCGATTCATTTAATCGATCCTGCGGGGTTCATGGCAAAATAATAAAAAACCCCGACGGTGTTAACCAATCGGGGTAAATTATATCTCTCGTCGCTGGGAACGAGAGATTTCAATGGCTGCCCGGCTAGGATTCGAACCTAGAAACCCAGAACCAAAATCTGGTGTGTTACCATTACACTACCAGGCAATAATCTGTCGTTAAAACGTCCGCACCGCAAAGACCTGATGATACGTGCGTGCAAAAATCTTCTTTAATCTCAAAGCCTTTTCTTCAGACGCAACCACCGCATATACCGACGGACCACTGCCAGAGAAGGCCACACCTAAAACATCCTGCGCCCCAACACGGCGCTTGAGTTTACCCAGATGCGGCTTAAGGCTTAAAATCGGCGCCTCAAGATCATTCACAAGCGCCCTGCCCACAGCGGCCGGATTATTCTTCCTTAAAGAACGGATGATGGTATCATCTGCCCTTGGCTTTGTCAAACCAGGATGCATTTGAGCATAACACCCGTAAACATCCTTGGTTAAAACCGGTGCCTTGGGAACAACCAGAAAATGCCACAGGCGCATTCTAATATCCAAAGGCTTGATGATCTCGCCCCGCCCGGCGCCTAAAGCAAATGGCACATCATACAAGAAAAATGCCACATCCGATCCAAGCCTTGCTGCATACTGAACAAGTTTAACACGCGACAACCCCATATCCCAGAGCCGATTAAGCCCCATCAGGGCCGCTGCCGCGTTACTTGACCCGCCCGCAAGTCCAGCCGCCACAGGGATACGCTTCTTAATCGTAACATGCACGCCCTTTTTAACATTCTTCGCATCAATCAAAAGACGCGCCGCCTTATAAACCAAATTGCGCTCATCGCAAGGCACACGCGGATCATCACAGCTAATCTTGATAACTCCCTCGGGCTTTAACGCAAACGTCAAATCATCATGCAGATCAATGCGTTCAAAAAGCGTTGAAAGCGCATGAAACCCGTCCGGCCTGCGCCCCAGGATCGTGAGGGTCAAATTCAATTTTGCATATGCCGGGATTATAACGGATTTCATCGGGGCTTCTTATCTTGAAACATCTGCTCGACAGACAATATCTTTGCCGACACATCGACCATGGCTGCATCCATTTTAACTGCCTGCCGCCACGCATCCAGGGCCTTGTCCAGACGATTCATCTTCCTGTACACATCGCCTATATGGTCGAAAATCGTAGGATCATTTTCTTTATCAGCCGCCTTCTGCAGCCATACAAGGGCATCCTGCCACTGACCCTGCTGATACCGCACCCAACCCATGCTGTCCAAATAAGCCGCATTATCCGACTCAATCTTCAGGGCCTGCTGGATCAACTTGGCGGCTTCGTCAAGATGCACCCGGTCTTGCGCATACGTATAACCCAACCCGTTTAAACAATCTGCATTAACAGGATCTACCTCAACACAACGCTTGAGCAACCCCATACCTTCCTTACGGCGTGAATGATCAAGGTAAAATGACCCTACCTCCAACAGGAGCTCCGTATTATCAGGCTGTATGAGAAGTACTTTCTCAAACTGGGCCACCGCCTGTTCTACCTTTCCCTGCGTCAAATAAAGCTGCCCTAAATATAAATAAAAGTCAGCATTCTCCGGCTCAACAGATGTAAACTTCTGAAGAATGATCTCATACTGCCGGGCCGCGTTATCATAATCCCTGATCGAGGCATAAACAACAGCCAACAAATACCTCACCTGAAGATCATCCGGCTGTAACTGCAAAGCTCCGCCAAAAGCCGTAATGGCCAAACGCGGGCTTCCCGCCTGAACAGCGGCCAGTCCCAAACGCATTTGAATAGGATACGAGGAAGGATCAGCCTGCGCTGCCTTGCTATACTCCAGCAAAGCAGCATCCAACTGCCCCTGGAATTCAAAGGAAGTGCCCACAATAAAATGAGCAATCCCTTCAGGCGTATCAGCACGGGAAACACCCGTCGCCGAAACAACTCCAAAAGCAACAGCCAACGCCGGCAAGCAGCGCATCACATCCTTGAACATAGTCAAGGCTGGATTAGCGTGTCTCTCTCTTCTTGAGGTGACGAAGAGACTTACGCAGCTTCTTGCGCTTGTGTGTTTTAATTTTCTTGAGTTTTCTTTTTCTTCCGCAAGGCATGAGAACAGTCCACCTTTATGATAATAACTGATTGGTTAGATGATAAGCTTATTCAACGAATATTCAATAATACCCTGAGCACCCGCTTCTTTCAACAACGGAATGATCGAGCGTACAATATTTTCTTCAATGACCGTCTCCACCGCCACCCAGCCGTCCATGGCCAGAGGTGCAACCGTCGGATTCAAAAGCGCCGGCAGTGCCTTGAGGATACGGTCCAGGTTCACCGTCTTTACATTTAGCTTGAGGCCAACCATGTTATTCGCGGCCAAGGCGCCCTTAAGGAGCATAATGATCTGCTCCATCTTCTTGCGCTTACCCGGATTCTTGAAAGCATCATTATTGGCAATGAACTGTGTCGATGACTCACAAAGCGTTTCCACAATGCGCAGCTTGTTAGCCCGAAGGCTGCTGCCCGTTTCCGTCAACTCAACAATCGCATCAACCAGGCCTGAGGCCACCTTTGCCTCCGTTGCCCCCCAGCTGAACTCAACATGTGCCTTAACCTTATTTTTGGCCAGATATCTTTTCGTAATGCCAACCACTTCCGTGGCAATACGCTTGCCCGCCAGGCCTTTGACTGACTTGATACCAGAAGCTTCGGGCACCGCCAGCACCCAACGAACCTTATTGGTCGTGGCCTTCGAATACTGAAGTTCGGTCAACACATGCACCTTGGAGCCGTTTTCCGCCACCCAATCCGCCCCCGTGATACCGCAATCAAGTGTCCCATCTTCAACATAACGCGACATTTCCTGCGCACGCAACAATACCGGAGATATCTCCACATCATCAATATGCGGAAAATACGAGCGGCTGGAGACTACCAGTTTATAGCCCGCCTTTTCAAAAAGCGCGACGGTGGCGTCCTGCAAACTTCCCTTGGGTAAACCGAGTTTAATTGTCATCATATAAGCTTTCTTTCCTTATAATAATCAAAGTGGCGGGTATTATAACGTAAGGTCTACGAAAATGTAAAGAAAAAATCCTTTCCAAACTGTTAGACTATCCTTATAATTTCTAAAATCAATCACGAACCTATAACACTAAGGATAATTTATGCTTAAAGTTTTCCGCCATAAAGGCGTTACAAAAAAAGTTTTATGGGTCGTTGCCGGGCTGATCATCGTCTCTTTTGCTTTCGGCGGTATGGCCATGCGTTACGGCACCGCCTTTAGCCTGACCCAAAGCGCCGGCAAGATCTTCGGCCAGAATATTTCCCTGAAAGAGTTCCAGAAAAACTACCAGGACGTGCACGACCAGGCCGTCATGACCCATGGCGCGAATGCAGAAAAATTCATCCCCATGATGAACCTGGATGATGAAACATGGACGCGCATCATCCTGCTAAAGGCTGCCCAGGAACGCGGCATCAAAGTCGGCGATATGGAAGTCATCCAGTACATCGGCTCCATCCCGTTTTTCCAGCGCGATGGCCAGTTTGACAAAAGGCTTTACACCAACATCGTCACAAATGTCTTCCAGCGCGAAGCGCGTGATTTCGAGGAAGGCCTGCGCAACCAGATCAAGATCATGAAACTGTTTTCACCCGAACTGAAAAAGATCACCCTCACGGATGAAATGATCCGTCAGGAATACGAACGCCGCAACCAGAAAGTCAGGGTCAGCTACGTCATGATCGCCCCCGACAGTCTGACCGAGGGCATCAACCCTGACGATGCCAAACTCAAAGAATTCTTCACCAGCCAGCGCGATAATTTCATGGAACCGGAAGCCGTGAGCGCCACCATCATCAGCCTGCCATTTGACGCCAAAGCTTCAGGCGAGGAGAAATCAAAAACCGCTGCCAATGCCCAGGAACTTGTCCAAAAGCTAAACGCAGGAACCGATCTGGCCGTTGCAGCAAAATCCTTTAACGCCACGGTCAAGGAAACAGGCTTCTTTAATATTGACTCCCCCAGCGCCGATCTGACCTGGTCTTTTGAACTACTCCAACAGATATTCTCGGCCAAAACAGGCGATATCCTGGCGCCGTCAGAAAATGCCAACAGCTTTAAAATTGTCAAGATCACAGGGAAAAAACCTGCTTTTATCCCTGAATTTGAAGCTGTTCAAGATAAAGTGAAGGATGCCTACATCAAGACCAAATCCATGGAGGCCGCACAAGTCAAGGCCGCACAACTGCAAAAGGACATCGCCGAAAAACTGAAATCTGCCGAAGGATTCTCCGCCATTGCCACCGGATTAAAACTCGAGGCCAAACAAACCGGATTTTTTGGGACAGGCGAATACATCCCTGAAATCGGCTTGTCAGATGATTTTACCACCGCCGCATTCAAACTAACCAAGGACAATCCCTTGAGCGACGTTGTGGCCACTTCCCGTGGTCCGGTCATTCTTTACTGGGACGCCGCACAGCCTGCAGATATCAAGAAATTTGAAATCGTGAAGAAAGAATTTGAAGACTCACTGTTTGCTGAAGAACGCATCCGGGTCATGAACGAACTCTTACGTTCCCTGCGCGATAAAGCGAAGCTGGAAAGTTATCTGGATAAAATCAATGCCCAGCAGAAAAAAGCCATGGATAAAATGCGCACCCAATAATCATACACTTCATGATCAAAAAAGCCCCGGGAAACTCCTGGGGCTTTTTCATTAACCAACAAACCGCTACAACGTTGAACGTTCCAGCCAGTGTAAATAAACATCACTGCCCATGGTCACCGGCAAGGCCGCAATCTCAGGCATGCTGTAACTGTGAAGCCGTTTGATCTCGGCTTCAACAGCATGGAACAACCCGCGCCTGGTTTTGATAAGCATCAGGACTTCATTCTCCTCCTGAGTTGCCCCTTCCCATATATAAATGGAGCGGATACCTTTAACAATATTGCAGCATGCCGCAAGCTTCCCTTCCACCAAAACACGCCCCACACGCGCCGCATCTTCTTCATCCTTGAATGTCGTCATCACGACAATAATCTCCTGCATACCTATCTCCTCCAACCAAAACAGGCCTACCCTACATCATGATCACGGACAACATGCGACCCGATGCGTCCGCGTCCCTGCGAAACGAATGAAAGCGCGCCTTATTCGCATAAGAATCAAACCCGCAATCAAATATATTCCCCCGGCTGACACCGGCTGACACCAGCTGCCTTAAATTGGCCTGAACAATATCCAATCTCAGGCCTGCTTCTGTCTCAACAGTATCCAGCGGAAAGAAATCCTTAAACTCAGCCCCCACCTCACAACTGGCACAACGGATACAAGGACCGATCGCCACACGGATATCCGCAGGATCAACACCAAAATCCTGGCGCAGAAAATCAACCGTCTTTTGAACGATCATCAGCCGGGTGCTCTTCCACCCTGCATGAACAGCTGCCACGACACCTCGGCCTGGAACATACATCAAAGCGGGCAGACAATCAGCCGTACGTATGGCAATGGGCAAACCCGGCACATCCGTCACCACAGCATCCGCCTCGACAACCCCGGCCTGTGCCACATCCGTACGCGCCACCTCCCAAATCACATCCCCATGCACCTGCTTGGGCACCACAACTCCGTGCCGCGCAGGAATGCCGCGATCATTCAAATACAACTGCTGGGCCGGCGTTAATGCATACGATAACACCCCCGGATCCCCCTTCATGAAATCCAGCGGGGCCTCGCTTGTAAACGATGTCACCCCCAGAAACTGCGTATAATCAACCTCTGCCATACCCTTTATCCTGTCGTGCCGGTATCAGTACCATCCGCCGCCAGATGACCTTTGCGGAATTCTTCAATATGCCGAATTTTAACATCAATATTCTTGAAACTTTTCTCGCGGATATCCCGATAATTCTGGTCAAGGTCCGCAATCAGTTTCTCAAAGCCGACAAACCTGTCCTTGAATGTCATGTAATGCTTCACAAAGATCTCGATGTCCTGAATGATCTTGCGCATATCGCGCTCGAAACGAAAATGTTCATGCGCCTGACGAATCACCGCCAGGGTGGCATAAAGCGTAAATGGAGAACACAGCACAACTTTCTGCTTGAGCGCCTCATCCATAAACTCCGGCGCCACCTCATGAATATAACCAAACACCTGCTCGTTAGGAATGAAAAGCATCACAAAATCCAGGGTGTTCTCCGCCGGATTAATATAATCGCGCGTCTGCAACTCCCTCACACGCGCCCGCGCATTCTTGATAAACTCCTTGGCCAAAAGATCCCGCTCCAGATCAGAGGCCGCATTAACCATCTTAAGGTAATTATCCAACGGGAACTTCACATCCATATTCACACTGCGGCCGTCAGGAAGAAGAAAAGTGATGTCCGGCTTGGTCGTTGAGGAGGCCAGCTGGACCTGTTTGCGGTAATTGACGCCCTCCAGAAGCCCGGCATGCCGGATGATATCTTCTGCCATGCGCTCGCCCCACTGGCCGCGCAGCTTGACATTGCCCAGCACATTATTTAACCTTCCGGTGGCCTCCTGAAGCCTGAAAGTGGCTTGCGCTGCTGTCGAAAGCTCTTTTTCAATCGCACCGAATTTCTGGGCACGGTCCGTTTCCCAGTTGCGCAGCATCAGCTCGTAATCCTTCAAGCGCCCCTCCAGCGAACGCACCGTACTTTCCAGAGACTGCCGACGGACACTCTCATCCGCAGCACCCTGCGCATCCGCCTGACGGCGAGCGTCCATTTGCTCCCGGGTTGAACGCAAAAGTTCCTCAATGCGCGCATTCTGCCTCAGGATCACCCACAAAAAGAAGCCCGCCCCCAACGCCATCACCATGGATAAAATAAGCAAGATCATCCGGCTCCTTATTGCCCCGTCAACTGAGCGATCTTCAACAACAGATCATCAAAATTGATCGGCTTAACTAAATAATTATTAATACCACGGCGGGCAAAAATGGCACGATTCTCATCATGCGCGGTCAAGACAATGACCGGCGTATTCTTCAATGCCTCATCTTTCTTCATCTCGATGATGAACGTGTATCCATTCATTTCCGGCATCTCAATATCAAGGATAACCGCCGCAGGATTGTCTGATTTAAGATACGCCAGCGCCAAATTACCGTTATGAGCCACAATCACATCATAACCCTCCTTGAGCAAACGGCTTTGCACCAGACGGCTCCCCACCGGATCATCATCAACAACAAGAATTTTCTTTGCCATAATTTCCTTTCCCTTTTCCTATCTTTTCGATAAATCGATCAAGACGCCGCGTCATCAACGCCTCATAAGCCGCATCACTCACCTGTCCTCGACGTAGTAACGTCAGGGCATGAATAATAATATCCACTACCTCGGCTTTCCAATGTGGATCCTTTGCATCCAAAAGCTCACGAACCTCATCCACATGCTCCTGCAGGGATTTTAACGTATACTCTGTTGCGTCCGCATCCGTCCCATGCAACCGGCGAGCCAAAAGATTAACTTCATCAACTTCCGGCCTCATGACTTTTCCCAACGCTGCAGCTGACCATCATGATCAAAGAACATGTACACCCGGGGGCCGTTCCCTGCCCGGACACACCGGCGCCACAAGCACTTATCATGCCCGGCCTCATCCCGGCAGAAAATTGGCTCACCAAACTCATTCACAATATTTGCCTTACGTTGATAACGCTTTAACCCATCCGGCGACTCAAGCTGCTCCAAAAGCCGGGCAAACTTCTCGTCACAAGACTGGACATACGCATGCAGACGGTCGCCCTCCTGTGAATAATCTTTCAACGCCATGGCTCCATCAAGATTGTCAAAAATAGCACAACCCGAGCATGCCGCCAACAAAGATATCAAAATCAAAATTTTCATATTTTTAGATTATATCAGAGAAAAACCCGCCCTCAACAACAATCGAGGGCGGGTAGCAGGGGCGCGAATTGTAACTCATAGTGCGACAAAAATAAGCTTTAAGATCAATTGTTACCCTGCAAGCATTCCTTTGCCATTTCATTCGCCGTCTTGTAACCCAAAATCTTCCTGGGGTAGTTATTCATCCAATCCTGAATCCA
>JAZDPD010000011.1:0-8647 GCA_043798045.1 Candidatus Omnitrophota bacterium
TTGCGCTTGATGTTACAATTTCTCTGCTCCATAGATCTCCTGTTCTTTGTTTTGTCGACTAACTTACAAAGTAACAGTTTTTGCTGATCTATGGAGCTCTTTTAAATTTTTCCTGTCGCACTTGTGATTACAATTTTCCACAAAGTGTCAAAACCACCAATCCGCCAACAGCTAAAAGAGGGCCGATCATCCCGCGGAAAACCATCACCAGAAATAGCCAGTCGCGCAAAGTTAGAACAATCCCTGCGGTTAAAACAGCAAAACCTATAATAAAAAATATCACCTTCTTTGCCATAAATCCCTCACTTGTACGAGCAGCCCCCGCGGCCACCCTTTAATCATGTCATTCGTTTTCCCGAGGAACAGCTTTCCAACGCCGATGCATCCATGACCACTCTTTCGGATACATCCTGACCTGGGCCTCCACACGCGCGGTCAAAGCCTGTGTCAAATGACGCACAGCAGCCCGTTCCTCCAGCGAAGCATCCCAAAGCATCGGCTCAACAACAATCCTCCAACGACCACCCTTTAAAGGCTCTGCAAAGGCTGTCAAAAGCGCTGCGCCTGTCTTAACAGCATAACCTGCCGGCCCTGCAGCGGTAGCTGCCTTGCGCCCGAAGAAATCCACAAAAACACGGCCGATCCCTCCGTAATTCTGATCAATCGGCATAACCAGAAACTCATTGGCTTTTAGCACGTTAAAACAAGATGCCACACATTCACGAAGCGGGGTACTGTATATCAGCCGGGGCGTCCAAAGCTCAGGATGTGCCATCAATTCATGCCGCCACACAGAACTGCGCGGCGCACGCATCACCACATTCACCCTATAACCTTCACAAAGAAACTTGAACAACATGGCCGCAAAGGGTCCAACATGCGCCACAACCACAACAACCCCTTTGCCAGCCTCTTGCGCATGTTTTAAATGCTCCGAACCTTCAACCTCAAACCGCCCTGCGGCTGATGCAGGTCGGGCAGTATAATAGAGCACGTCAACCAGACCCCAGGTTAAATTAAAAAATGAAGCGCGGGCAATCCGCCTCTTTTCTGACAGAGACAAATGATCCCCGTATGCTATCGAAAGGCTCTCCAGGGCATGCCGATGAAGCCTGCCTGAAAACAAATAAGCCGCCCCCACCAAGGGAGCGGCCAAAAGACGGTACAAAAAATACGGCAAGCACCTCAGAACACTAATAAAAACGCTTAAGAAAAGCCGCGCCCCCCAACTACCCGGCACTCACAACCCCAGGATCTTTTTAATCTGAACAATAAGCGGCATGGAATGAATTGGCTTGGTAATGTGCCCCTGGGCGCCAACCTCGATTTCAGCGCGCACGTCATCCTCCGAGTGCTTCGCTGTCAAAAAAAGCACCGGAATATGCTTGGTGGCAGGATCCGCTTTCAAAATCCGGCAAACTTCACGCCCTTTGATGCCAGGCATAATTACATCCAGAATAACCAAATCCGGATTTTCGGCTTTAACAAGCGCAAGCCCTTCTTCACCGCTAAAAGCTGAAACAATATGAAAACCATTGGCCGATAAAACAGGCTTTAACGTGGCATGAAGCATTTTCTCATCATCGATAATTAAAATCTTATAAACACGCTCTTGATCTGTCATCTTTGGTCCCCCGGATCAGTATAGATGTAACTAATATTCTTAGTATACCCATAAAACAAAGCAATGCAAAAATATCTCCATATTTTCTATAAACCCCGATCGCAGACCCCCCGTCCGGAATATCCACCACCCTGACGCCCTCCACCAGCATGGAATGCCCGGCAGCATCCTTGACACAACCGGCAAGCTCTCCGGTAGGCAGCACCGCACAGCTCATGCCCGTATTGGTCGCACGCAACAAGCTCACGCGATTTTCAACAGCACGAAAAACAGCATTATCCAAATGCATGCGGGCCTGACGCGATGCTCCAAACCAGGCATCATTGGTCATATTCACAAGAAAGCCGGCGCCCTGACCAACCGCAGCACGTGCCAATTCAGGGATCGTATCTTCAAAACAAACCAATGGTGCAAAAAGCCGCCGTTGACCCGCATTAAAAATTCCCAGCTTACTTCCTGGTGTAAAATCATCAATGGGCACCAAACGTGACAACCAGGGAAACGTTTGACGAAAAGGGATATACTCTCCGAACACAACCAAATGCTGTTTATGGTAAACAGCCTCCGTTTCACCCTCCGCATTCATTAAAAGCGCGCTGTTAAAATACTGCCCGTTCTGCTCTGTGACAGCCCCCAGCATCAGTCTCACACGGGAAGTGCGCACAAACGCACGTACCCGCTCCATCAACTCCGGATGATCCCCCATGAATTGAGGAAAAGCCGTCTCTGGCCAAACGATCAGATCCGGCTTTTGCGCCAGTGCTTGACGACTGAGGGCCAAATGCTTGTCCACAACATATGATTTCAGATTCGGATCCCAATAATCCGCCAGCGATATATTCCCCTGGACAAGAGCCACCCGTATCCGTCCCTGCTTGGGATATGACACCACGCGCCAAAGCCCATAAGCCAAAACCGCCAGCACAAGCCCGGCTACAACCCAGAATACCTTTTGATCGCCCCGGCCCTTGCGCTCCCAAAACCCCTGTACAACCACATTAAACAACATCAATACAAACGAAACTCCATAAGTACCGAATGTATCCGCCATCTGAATAAAATAAATATTGGCACTTTGCGTATGCGCCAGCGCCGACCAGCCAAACCCGGTCAAAAGATGCGCACGAAGATATTCCAACACCACCCAAATCGCCGGAAGAAAGAGCGCGCGCCGCGACAAAGGCCACCCCGCACTCCAGCCAACGGCACAGGCAAAAATACCCCAGTACAGCGCCAGATAGGCTGACAAAAAAACAAGCCCAACAACAGTAACGTGATGGATCCAAAAAAGAGTGAGGAGGAAAAAACAGAGGCCCGCCAAATAACCGGCACTGAAAGCACCCTTAATACCGGCTAAACGGATACCCCAAAGAAAAGGAATAAACGCCAGCCAGGCCAGCCAGCACAGGCCCCCCGAGGGAAAACAAAAAGACAACAGGACGGCTGATACCAGCGCGCCGGCAAACCGCATCATTTACCGCAGCATTTCTTGTACTTCTTGCCGCTGCCGCAAGGACAATCATCATTACGTCCGACCTTCTTCTGCCCCTCCAGCGGTTGATGCGCTTTTAACACATGCGCGGGGGCACTCATCCGGGGAGCTTCTTCAGGCAATGCAGCCGCACCCATGGAACCGGCAAGACCGCTGAATTCCTGGTGAACAGCTTCCTGGCGAATACTGAAAACACCGCGAACATGCGGCTCATTCTCCACCGGCTGCAGCTTGAAAATCAGCTCGGCCACATCAATATGAATGCTGTCAAACATTGCGCGGAACATATGATACCCTTCACGCTTGAATTCAACCAGCGGATCTCTTTGCCCCAACGCACGCAACCCAACACCTTCCTTCAGCCGATCCATGGCATAAAGATGCTCTTTCCACTTGGTATCAATGGTGTGCAATAAAAACATGCGCTCCAGATGACGGATCTGCACCAAACCCACTTTCTGTTCCTTATCGGCGTATAGCTTCGACAATTGCTCAAAGACGTCATCCGAAATTTCTTTCGGCGCCGCTTCAAGCAGATATTCCCGCCGAGACTCCAGATCAAGCCCGAAACGCGAAAGAACATAATCAATGAAACCGACTGTATCGCGCTCCTTATCACCCTCAGCATCAAGATAACGGCGCGTGGCATCATCGAGCGTTGTTTGTACAGACTCCAGGATCAATTCACGCGTGTCATCACCGTCAATGATGGACCGGCGCATGTTATAAATAACCTCGCGCTGACGGTTCATCGTCGTGTCATACTCCAGCAGCTGCTTGCGTATCTCAAAATTGTAACCTTCCACACGACGCTGGGCCACTTCAAGGGCATGTGTCACCATGGATGATTCGATCATCTCGCCTTCGGCAAAACCAAACCGGTCCATGAGCGAACGGATGCTGTCGCCCGCAAAAAGCCGCATCAACTCATCTTCCAGCGACACGTAAAAACGGGATGACCCCGGATCACCCTGGCGGCCTGAACGGCCACGCAGCTGATTGTCAATACGGCGGGACTCATGCCGCTCGGTACCGATGATATGCAGCCCGCCATTTTCAACAACAAGATCATGTTCTTTTTTAACCTGGTCGCGAAACTGCTTGATGAACTGATCCACCATCTTCTCATGGTCAACAGAGACCTCATTCTGCTGTGCCTCCATCACTTTTTCGGCCGCCAGCGCCCGCGCCATAAATTCCGCATTACCACCCAGCATGATATCCGTTCCACGGCCCGCCATGTTGGTGGCAATCGTAACACCCTTGTAACGGCCCGCCTGGGAGACAATAGATGCTTCCAGCTCATGGTATTTAGCATTAAGCACCTGATGCTTGACGCCGCGTGCTTTCAAAAGGCGCGCCAGATATTCAGAACGCTCAATAGAGACCGTACCCACAAGGACCGGCTGGCCCTTTTCATGGCACGTCTCGATCTCCTTGACAACCGCATCATATTTCTCCTGCGCGGTACGGAAAATACAATCCGGATAATTGATGCGCTGCAAGGGCTTGTTGGTCGGAATCACAATAACTTCAAGCTTGTAGATCTGCTTGAACTCATTGGCTTCGGTATACGCGGTACCCGTCATGCCCGAAAGCTTTTTATACATGCGAAAATAATTCTGGAACGTAATGGTCGCCAGCGTCTGGTTCTCGCGCTCGATCTTGATCCCCTCCTGGGCCTCAACAGCCTGGTGCAACCCATCCGACCAGCGGCGGCCCGGCATCATGCGCCCGGTGAATTCATCCACGATCACAACCTTGCCGTCTTTAACCACATACTCCGTGTCCAAATGAAAAAACTCCTTGGCACGTAAAGACTGCAGCACATGGTGGCGGTATTCCACCGTTTCCATATCATGCAAATTCGCCACACCAAACCGCTCGGACGCCTTCTGCTCCCCGGCTTCCGTCAGTGATACCGACTTGTTTTTCTCATCCGCCACATAATCAAATCCTGCCCCCAGATCCTCACCCCGGTGCTTGGCATCGACTTCCTCGGCTTCCGTCACGCGCCGGCCCTTGAGGTCCAGCGAGATCTGGTATGCACGGTAATATTTATCCGTCGATTCTTCGGCAGGGCCGGAAATAATAAGCGGTGTGCGCGCCTCATCCACCAGAATGCTGTCCACCTCGTCCACAATCGCAAAATGGTGGGGGCGCTGAACCATCTCTTCTTTATACATCACCATGTTGTCGCGCAAATAATCAAAGCCGAATTCGTTATTGGTGCCGTAAGTAATATCACACGCATAAGAATTCTTACGCTCTTCCGGCGGGATATCATGCTGGATAACACCCACCGTCAGCCCCAGGAACTCATAAATCGGCCCCATCCAGTCGCGGTCGCGGCGGGCCAGGTAATCGTTGACTGTCACCACATGCACCCCGTCACCGGTGATGGCATTCAAATAAGCGGGCAGTGTGGCCACCAGCGTCTTGCCTTCACCCGTGGTCATTTCGGCAATATTGCCATAATGCAGGGTCATGCCGCCAACCATCTGCACATCATAATGACGCATCCCCAGCAACCGTTTGCCGGTTTCACGCACCACCGCAAAAGCTTCCGGCAGGATCTCGTTGAGCGCATGCTGCTTGGATTTAAAAAGAGCCTGCTCTGCTGCCTTGAACTCATCCTTGAATTTCTGACGCTCATCAATATTGGCCGCCTGGCGATACATTTCCTGCGCTTGGGCGAGTGCCGCCTTTTCAGGGGCCACCATCACATCAATGCGCCGACGGAACTCGTCAGTCTTACCCTTAAGCTGATCATCGGACAAGGCCGCAATCTCCGCTTCCAGCCCGTTGATGCGCGAAACAATGGGCGCAAAACGTTTCACCTCACTGACAGAAGGCAGCGGCGAATCCTGATGAATATAAATATTAACGGCGGGCTTGAGCCTGGCAATAAAAGAACGCGCGGCATTAATAGTCGGTTTGCGAATGATCATATCAAGCATAAATGTATCCTTGTGTATTACCTGTCTTCAGGTTTCATTTTCAAAAAAGCTTCAATGAACATATCAATATCACCGTCCATGACCTTCTGGACATTCCCGGTCTCTGCATCCGTCCGATGATCCTTGACCATCTGGTAAGGCTGCATCACATACGAGCGAATCTGGCTACCCCACTCGATTTTCTGCTTCTGCCCCGCCTCTGCCGAGATCCTGGCATCCTGCTTCTGGCGCTTTAACTCCGCCAGCTTCGCCCGCAACACCCGCATGCAGCGAGCCTTGTTCTGCAACTGCGAACGCTCGACCTGACTGGAGGTGACAAAGCCGGTTGGCATGTGCGTGATACGCACCGCCGAATCCGCCGTATTGACACTCTGCCCGCCAGGGCCGGAAGAACGGAACACATCCACTTTCAAATCATCAGGATTAATCTCGACCTCTGCTTCATCATCGATTTCAGGAATCACTTCAACCGACGCAAACGAGGTATGGCGGCGCTTGTTGGCATCAAAGGGGGATATACGCACCAGCCGGTGAACACCCTTTTCCGCCTTCAGATAACCATAAGCTTTCTCGCCATGGATCCCCACCGTGACATTCTTGATGCCCGCTTCTTCGCCATGCAGCACATCAATAACCTCAACCTTGTACCCCCGGGTTTCTGCCCAGCGCGTATAAAGCCGGAACAACATGCCCGTCCAGTCGCACGATTCCGTGCCGCCGGCACCGGAATTCAAACTCAGGATCGCATCGCAATGATCATATGAGCCTGAAAGAAGGGTCTGAATTTCAAGTTTGGCAATGACCGGCCCCAGTGATTCCACATCCGCCCTGATCTGGGCTTCCATATCCTCATCGCCGTCAGAAAGCTGCATAAGTTCCTGGGCATCTGCAATCAACTTTTCAGCGTGCTCCAGAGGCTCAACAGATGCCTTCAATCCCTTCAGCTCCTGAATAAGCTTGTTGGCCACATCCTGGTTACTCCAGAAATCAGATGCCGTCATCCGGTCCTCACCCACACGGATCCGCTCTTTCAGAACATCAAGATTCAAAAACCCGCGCAAATCGGTCAGTTTCTGGGAAAGTTCTTTGATTTTTCGTGATAACATTTCGTTCATAATTAACTCATGTCCATGCCAAATCGGGCATTGGTTATGGCGGCATTAAAACCACCTTCCGGCTCAGGAGGACGGTCCCTTCGGGCTGCGTCCAATTCGCCGTCAGGTGGTTTTAATCCCGCACCAATGCCACAACCTATTTGAAAAAATCAAACACTAAATCTGAAATACACAACATCGCCCTCTTGCATGATGTAATCCTTACCCTCAAGGGTAACTTTCTTGGCTTCCTGCACAGCCTTATAGGAACCCAAAGTCACCAGATCATTATAACGATAAATCTCGGCACGAATAAAGCCGCGCTCAATATCACTATGAATCTTTCCAGCCGCATTAACCGCGCGCGTTCCTTTAGAAATGAGCCATGCACGTGTCTCCTGATGTCCTGCGGTAAAAAAACACATAAGGCCCAAAAGATCACACCCGGTCTTGGCCAAAAGCGCAAGCCCCGGTGTCCCAATACCGGCGGCATCATAATATTCCTTACGTTCCTCAGGCGGCAACTGCACGATCTCGGCCTCAAATTTGGTGCACAAAGGAATAATCGCCGCACCTTCCTTGGCCGCCCGCGCACGCAATGGTGCCATCAATTCTTCATCAGGTCCATTCTCACCGGTATTAGCCACATACATCACCGGCTTGGACGTAATAAACTGAAAACTTGCCGCTATCTCCTTATCAACGGCCAGCTGACGCACCGGAATACCCTGATCCAGCCCCTTAAGAACAGCTTCAAGCACCTCACATTTGGCCTTGGCATCCTTATCGCCGCACTTGGCCGGACGCATCCACTTGTCCAGCGCCTTTTGGGCCTGCTGCATATCCGAAAGCATGAGCTCCGTTTCAATGATATCCGCCGCCTCAGAAGGATTAAGCTGGTTCATGACATTAATAACATTGTCATCTTTAAAACAACGCACCACATGTGCGATCGCATCCACGCCACGAATATTTCCCAGAAACTGATTCCCCAATCCCTCACCCGTGCTGGCACCCTTAACAAGGCCTGCAATATCCACAAAACGGATGCCCGCCGGCGTGATCTTGGTCGACCCGCCAAACTCATCCGAGAGCCGTGACAAACGCTCATCCGGAATCGGGACGATCCCCACATTCGGCTCGATGGTGGTGAAAGGGAAGTTCGACGCCGCAGCCGCCGCGCCGGTTAATGCATTAAATAGCGTTGACTTGCCGACATTGGGCAAGCCTACAATACCGATTTCCATGAGGCTCCTTTACTAATTCCAGCTATAAGAGCGAATATATTACTCACTCACTGACAATATGTCAAAGAAAAGAACCAACCACCACAACCCTTCGCGAATTGTAACTCATAGTGCGACAAAAATAAGCTTTAAGATCAATTGTTACCCTGCAAGCATTCCTTTGCCATTTCATTCGCCGTCTTGTAACCCAAAATCTTCCTGGGGTAGTTATTCATCCAATCCTGAATCCA
>JAZDPD010000262.1:0-3582 GCA_043798045.1 Candidatus Omnitrophota bacterium
TTCTCGGTCTGCAGGGTATAAGCACCCGCTTTCATCTGTTGAGAAAGGCCTGAACCAGGTTTGACCCCAATGGTGAGAACCCGAATAAAATGCGGATCAATCTCACTTAAAACCCTTGCTGTTTCACGGGCATGTTCCTCCCACAAGGCCTCTCCCCCCAGACCAAGGATGATGAATTCCGAAATCAACATCCCCGCCTCTTTGGCGCGGCGACTGGACATAACAATATCATTTGCCGTTGCGCCTTTATTGACTTTTTCCAATACTTTGTCAGAGCCGGATTCCATGCCGCAATAAAGCTTGTTCAACCCGGCCTGGGATATCGCCTGCATTTCCTGGGCAGATTTGCGGACCATGGTTTGAGCCCGTCCGTAGCTGCTGATGCGATTCAATGTTGGAAATGTCTGTTTCAAGAAAGTAAGGAGTGTGACAAGTTCATCCGTTTTCATCAGGAAACTGTCACCATCCTGCAGGAAACAAGTTTCAAAAGTTCTATTGCCATAGTACTTTGCCGCGGCCACAATATCCTGTTTGATATCATCCAGTGCGCGCAGGGAAAACGGCATATCCTTGTAATTAACGCAAAATTCACATCGATTCCAGGGACACCCGCGTGTGGTACGGATCAGCAAGCTATCCGCTTCGTCCACAGGACGGATGGGGCCCAACTCAAATGGAACAGTATTCATGCAGACCTTTACTCCTGATCATTTATTTTGTTGCCTCTTCCATGATCTGGATCATGCGTTTAACGTAATCGGTTTTTGATGGCAATTCCCCATCCATCAACTGGGCACTCTCATAAAGCTGGATGATGCACTTCTTGACAAATTCGTCCGCCGCATTGGCAAGATACCGCCGTGAAAGATTCTGGATAATAGGATGATCGATGTTGACTTCCATAATGCGTTTGGATTGTTCAACATCCTGCCCCATGATCTTCATCATACGCTCCATCTGACGGTCCATGCCTTTGCTCCCGGACACCAGGCTCACCGCAGAATCGACCAGCCGTCTTGAAACTTTCACATCCTCAACCTGGTCTTTCAATGTTTCTTTCACAAACCCCATAAGCGACCTGGAAAGATCATCTTCATCTTTCTTCGGAGCATTCTCAAGCTCAATGTCATCCTTGTCTATCGCCTTAAGAGGCTTTTTATCATACTCACCAATAAAGGGCACCATATAAATATCAACAGGCTCAACCAGAAAAAGCACTTCAATGGAATGTTTCTTGAAATATTCGAGATTAGGGTTACCTTCAGCCTGCTGACGGCTTTCCCCGGCCAGGTAATAAATTTCTTTCTGGCCCTCTCTCATCCTGGCCACATAATCCTTGAGCGACGTCATTTCGCCGGCATCCTGAAGGGAATTCTCAAAACGCAACAGATCAATCAGCTTCTCACGGTTGGCAAAATCGCTATTGATCCCCATCTTGAATATAGGCCCGAAGGATTTATAAAAACCCAGGTATTCAGCCGAACCCTTGTTTGCCATCCGTTGCAGCCACTGAAGGATCTTGGTGGTCAATGCCGCCTTGATCTTGCTCATCACGGCCGATGCCTGCACCACTTCACGCGAAACATTCAACGGTAAATCGCTGGTATCAACCACCCCGCGGACAAATTGCAGGTATTCAGGCAGCAATTCCTTGCAGTCGTCCATGATCATGATCTTTTTTGTATACAACTGAAGGGTCTTGTGCTGATTAGAGCGGATAAGTTCAAAGGGAGCTTTCTTGGGAATAAATAACAGCGCCTTGAATTCTGCTCCGGCACTTTCAACCGATAAATGCAATGCCCCCAGGGGATCTTCAAAATCATTGGTGATAAATTTATAAAATGCGTTGCGGTCCTCATCCTTGATCTCATTTTCATTCTTGCGCCACAAGGCTTCAACCGTATTGATCTTATCATCACCGACGAATATGGGAAAATCAGCAAAGTTGGAATACTTTTTAATAACCTGTTTCACATGATAATCTTCCGCAAAATCATTGGCGGTCTCTTTTAACTTGAAAGTGATCTTTGTCCCACGCTCATTTCTTTCTATTGTTTCAATGGTGTAGGTACCCTCACCTGTTGAAACCCAACGATACCCTAAAGAATCGCTGTTGGCATGACGTGTTTCAATGGTGACTTCATTCGCCACCATAAAGACCGCATAAAAACCGACACCAAACTGGCCGATCATATCGCCGACGTTCTTGCCCTCTTCTTTCATCTTGTTAAGGAACTCTAATGTGCCCGAACGCGCCACAGTCCCGATATTCTCTGTCAAATCCTCCCTGGTCATCCCGATGCCATTATCCTGAATGGAAAAAGTCTTTTCCTTGGAATCAACTGCAATCCTTATCTCAAGTTCCTTGCCCTTATCCAGAATAGTGTCATCGGTCAGCTCACGGTAACGTGCCTTGTTCAAGGCATCAGAAGCATTGGAGATCAACTCTCTCAAGAAAACCTCAGGATGCGTATAAAGAGAATGAATGATCAACTGTAACAGCTGCTTCATCTCGGCTTTGTATTCCATCTTTTCAACAGGTGATTTGCCTTCCATGTCCCTTGACTCCTTAATCTATTTTTTTATTGGTCAGTATTGCTCTTTTTCTAAACGCCCAGAATAGCTAGTTTCTTTAGTTCCTGATTTTTGTCAATAAAAATATGGTGTGAATTCAATGCTAAAACAAGCACCCCGGGGTTCTACTTTTTATCCATGATCCCGCGGTTGCGAATGATAAGGCCATCCAGAAAACGCCTTACAATCTGGTCTCCGCATGGACGGTAATTCGGATGATCCTCGCGTCTGAAGAATGACGACAACTCAGTTTCCGAAATCTCAAAATCCGCCAGCTTGAGAATATCAATGATGTCTGTATCCCGAAGCTTTAAGGCAACCCGCAATTTCTTCATGATATCGTTATTGGTGATCATGTTTCCTCTTCACTTTCTATTGGCCGCAACAAACCCGCGGATTAATTCACTTGAAATAGACCGCTTCTGGGGAACTTTAGGCAATGCATCAGCCTTAAACCATCTGGCCTCCACAATTTCATTATCATCAATCTTAATATCCCCGCGAAGATAATCGGCCGTAAATCCGATCATTAAGCTGTCAGGGAAAGGCCACGGCTGACTTCTAACATACTGGACATTGGTAACCTCAATGCCAACCTCTTCCAGAATTTCGCGCTTGACCGCCTCTTCCAAAGACTCACCGGCTTCAAGAAACCCCGCCAGGACGCTAAACATTTCCTTGTCCCTGGAATTATGACCCCGCGCTAACAAAATCTGATCATCCTTAATGACAGCGGCAATAATGGCAGGTGATATCCTGGGATAATTAACCAACTGACACTTCGGGCATTGCCTGGCATGCTCACGGGAAAGCACAACGGTTGGGGAAGCGCATCGCCCACAAAAACGAAAGTTTGTATTCCAGTCAGCCATTTGCTTGGCATACCCGGCTATGGCAGCAAGCTCATTTTCCCCATCCAAATATATATCCCTTAAACATACCGACAGAAACTCATCAGACACGATCATCCCTGACTTGGCCACGGCATAACACGGCATCTGGTTAAGC
>JAZDPD010000276.1:0-3539 GCA_043798045.1 Candidatus Omnitrophota bacterium
TCTTAAAGCTTATTTTTGTCGCACTATGAGTTACAATTCGCGGGGCGGGCAGCGGTAGCAGAATACTCTTGCGCAACGGCATTTTCTTGGTAGGATACATCTGAAATTTTCGCTGTGATTAAGTCAAACGTAAAAGGGAAGCGTGTATGGAATACAACATCAGGGACAACAAGATCATTCTTAATATTCACGACCGTATTTGCGAGACGGAAGAAGAGATCATTTCCAGTGAACTGTTTGCCGGGCTTGTCACATCAGCGATTCAGAAACTGACCAAGCGCCGTTCGATCCTGCTGGATGTTTTTGGCAAGAAAGACGTTGGTAAGGAAGATATTGACAATCTGATTGAAACGCTCAAGGTTCTCAAGAAAGTGCCTGCGGTGCAGGCTGTGATGATTCTTCCGACGGCAGCAGTTTTGTTGCGTGAACCGGCGCGGTTTAATGAGTTCATTGAATACCTTTACAATTACTGGCGCAGTTTTGACCGGTTTATCATATCGGATTCCATGGGCCGTACCTGGGACCGGATGCCTTATCGCACCTTCAATGCCACCATTGGACAGTTGACCAATCTGGTGCGCAGCATGTACCGTGATATCCAGGAAAATGTGACGGGGTATCATCCGCGTATTTATCGCCAGGTCGCGGCCGGTGCCGAGGTGTCAACCATTGCGGTCAAGAAGGACATTCCTTTCAAGAGCCAGGAATACATGGCTTTAAATAGTGTCCCGATGATGCGCCAGATGCTCATTTATCCGCCGCTGATCCTGAATCCTCCGATGAACAAGCGTTCGGGTCGTTTTGAACGCGTGATGGAAAATCCGCTTAAAGGTGTTGAGTTCAACAGCCGCGAATGGTTGTGTTATCCGGCCAAGGTCGGGACGCTTATTATTCTGATTTATTTTCATCACAGTGTGGCGGAACTGGGGCATGCGCTCTGCAATCTTTTTGAAATGGCTGATGACGAGGATTTGAACCGCGCGCCGGATGCTGTTTATGCTTATGGTGTCCCGGAGGAGGCGTTGGCACGGTTTAAATCCAGCCAGATATTTTTTGATGACGAGAAGGCCGGCATGTTTGTCGGCGCTGTGCCGCTCAAACCGGAATTCGGTTATTTCGGCTATTTGAAGAAGATGGTTCTGACGCTGCATAATGTCATCATGATGAAACGCGGGATTCTGCCGTTTCATGGGGCGCTGGTGCGCATCATCCTTAAGGGTGACATTGACCGCACGATCCTTTATATCGGGGATACGGGGGCCGGAAAATCCGAGACGCTGGAAGCATTGCGCTCGATCGGCGAGGAAATCATCCAGGATCTTATTGTCATTGCGGATGATATGGGATCCATTCAGATCAAGGATGGCCATGTCATGGGTTACGGCACCGAGATCGGTGCCTTCCTTCGCCTGGATGACCTCCAGCCCGGGTATGCCCTGGGCCAGATTGACCGTGCGATCATCATGAACGCCAACCAGGTCAATGCGCGCATCATCATCCCGGTGACAACCTTTGATCAGGTCATCAAGGGTGAAGAGATCGATTTTGTATTTTACGCCAATAATTATGATGATATCGATGATGATCATCCGATTATCCAGCGGTTTGCGGATGCGGAAAGTGCGCTGAGTGTTTTCCGTGAGGGAACGGCCATGAGCAAGGGGACCACGACGTCCACGGGGCTGGTGCATTCCTATTTTGCGAATGTGTTCGGGCCTGCGCAGTACAAGGACATGCACGAACCTTTGGCCAGGAAGTATTTCGAGGCCTTTTTCAGCCATAAGGTTTTTGTGGGCCAGATGCGCACACGCCTGGGGCTTGCCGGGTGGGAACGCAAGGGTCCTGAAGAGGCTGCCAGGGAACTTTTGCGGGTCATCCAGGAGAAATCCTGATCCTGGTTCAGGTGTAAGGATCATGGGGATGAAAGGACAAAAAAGCATGAAGACATTATTATGTTTCATGCTTTTTTTCTTTTCAGGAGGTTATATGATGACACCGCAAGATGCCGTATCAGCGGATGTGAAGAAAGCTGTTTTTGCCGGGGGGTGTTTCTGGTGCCTGCAGCCAGCCTTTGACCGTGTGCCGGGTGTGGCGGCCACAACGGTGGGTTATACAGGTGGGGCCAAGGCGTTTCCAACGTATGAACAGGTTTCTTCAGGAACCACCGGGCATGTTGAGGCCATTGAAGTGCAGTATGATCCCGGTCAGGTTACTTACGATAAATTGCTGGATACGTTCTGGAAGAGCATTGACCCGACTGATGCCGATGGCCAGTTCGTTGACAAGGGCGCACAGTACCAGACAGCGGTTTTTTATCAAAATGATGATGAAAAGCGCGCGGCGGAAAAATCCCGTGATAAGATGAATGCCTCGGGGCATTTTCATGCGCCCATTGTGACCCGTATCCTCCCGGCCAAGGTTTTTTATCCGGCGGAAGAATACCATCAGCATTATTATCTGAAGAATGTGCTTCATTACAATACATACAAGAAAGGTTCCGGCCGTGAAGGCTATTTGCAGCGCATCTGGGGCGGCTCCAGGTAATATTGGTGCGTTGCGGGGTAATCATTATTCATGTGGCTTTTCCTTTCACTTTTAACAGCCGTTTTTACATCCGCGCAGGATATCATATCCAAGCGCGTCTCCACGCGCGTTAGTCCTTATGTCACGGTCTGGGCGGTCAGCTTTTTTGCGATCCCTTTCCTGGGGGTTTGCTTTTTATGGGAACATCCGCAGGTGCATGCCCCCGTGTTCTGGATAGCATTGGCGGCCACCACACTGACGCTAACCACGGCATCGGTCTATTTCTTCAAGGCCATTGAAGCCTCGGATTTAACCTTAAGCATTCCCTTGCTAAGCTTTACACCCCTGATGCTGCTGATCACATCACCGCTTATTGTGGGCGAATTCCCGAAACCTTTAGGGATCGTTGGCATGGTGATTATCGTGGCGGGGTGTTATATGCTTTTTTATCATCCGGACCAGGAAGATTTTCTGGCACCGTTTCGTCGTCTCTTGAAAGCCCGCGGCAGCCGGTACATGCTGGTGGTGGCTATTCTTTACAGCATCGGCGGGAATATTGACAAGATCGGGATGAAAGCATCGACCCCGCTGTTGTGGAGCATGTCACTGAATACGTGTGTGGCGATCGTCTCGGGGGTCATGATGTTCATCAAGGTCAAACAGCCCCTGCGCCAGGTAAGGTCGGTGTGGCCATGGCTTTTGCTGCTGGGGTTTTTCATGGCCATAGGGTTTCTGGTGCAGATGAATGCACTTAAGATTGCCATTGTTCCTTATGTTATTGCGGTTAAACGCACCAGCATTATCCTCACCGCCCTGTGGGGTGTGTTGTTCCTTAAAGAGCAGGGCGGCCGTGAACGTATCCTGGCTGTCATCTGCATGCTCGCCGGTGTTTTTGTCATCTCATTTGCCGGGTAGCGGTTATCCTTTTTAATACATTCCCTTCTTTTTATTCTGCCTGATTGTTCTCCAATGACGTTCCATGCATAGAATTGAATTAAAATACTTCAGAATGTAAG
>JAZDPD010000022.1:0-3619 GCA_043798045.1 Candidatus Omnitrophota bacterium
AAACAGGATTATTTTCGCCAATGATCCGATCTCCTATTTTTATTTGCCTTGTCATCACTTACCTCTTCACCTTATTTCTCTTATTAACTCAAATGCTTCTGCGGCTTCTAAGCCAACAGCCACCCCCCATCTCTTTGCCAACGCCCTTAATGCTTCCGGCGATCGTGGATGTGGGAAAGTCCTTGCCTCACTCTCATATACTTCCATAGCTTCGATTTTTTTCTCCAGCGTCCCGCTGATATCAACAAAAACATTTGCTTGAAATCCCGCCGCAAATTTCCCAAACGCCCATTCTGTTGAAGAAGGCACTTCATATGTGTAAACTTGTTTAACGCTCTGTCCGGCAAGCGGTCGTGTTGCCGTTAGGGTAGCGCGGTGTATTATGGAATGATCAATATTTAAATCGCCGCCATGATGCGTGTAAATAGTTGATGGTTTTACTTTATCAATTAGTGCTTCGATAATTTTTACAATATCCAATAAGGGGATGGTATCGAAACGGTTATCGGGTAAATTATATAGAAATAATTCTTTAACTCCCAACAATTCTGACACACGTTTACTGCTATTTTGTAAAGTTTTTAATGCACTCCCATCTGCCAGTTCACGCTGACTATAACGTGATGTTATTCCTTCACCAAGAATAGCGACATATACGTTCTTCATCTCATTCGCTAATCGTGCGATGGTTCCACCACAACCCAAGACCTCATCATCCGGATGCGCAGCAATGATTAAGCTATTCATTTTTGCCTTCTTTAATTGGAGAAATGGTTACGTCAGTTATTATTCTTCCGTCATACAATGCTGCCCGGCGAAATTCATAACGGAACCCCGCATGTTCCAAGTAGGCGTGGGGGTAATCTTCAGCATCAAGCATGCGTATAAAGTCGTAGAGGGCTTGCATAGATGTAAATTCTGGTATCTGGCTTTCGGACGGTTTTCGCCGTTTGAAAATAATTGAGGCTCCATCTTGTTGAATTGGTTGAGGCTTTTCCTCGATAATTCGTCGAATCATCTGCGCAGACAGGTAGGTGGCGCGAATGTAAATCTCTTCCGCATTTCCTTCCAAAGACAAATCTTCTTTGAAGTAAACAGGGCCAGCATCTAATTCCTCTACCATGCGCAACGCAGTCAACTTGGTTTTATGCTGTCCCCTTATAATGAGATTTTGCAAGGGGCTCCCGCCCCGCCCGAAAGGCACATCAGTCATGTGGAAGCAAACACATTCATATCGCTGAATAATTTCTTCTGGAACCATCCAAGACCAGTGAAGAAAGAAAATGTACCTCGGTTGTGAATCAGTTAAAGCATCATTAAGTTGCCCCGGATTGCTCACGAATAACCATTCGCCGGGGAATTGTGAAATGATTTCATCATAAACACGCCGATTCCAAGACTTGCACCCGGCAACAATGATAATTCTTTCAGCCACTTTATTTGTTATTTTCGCTTCCATACAAAATGCAGACATGCCGTGTTTTTAATGTTTGTATCTTTTTCACGTATGAATCCCGCGCATAAAAATACATATTTTGAAGCGCTGTTCCCGAATTTCACATGCGAGTGAATGACATCAACTGCGGCAACATTCAATAATTCACGTATAGCCTGCTTGATTAGTTCTGACCCATAGCCCTTTTTTCTAAAACGTTTGTCAACACTGACATCCACATCAAATTCTCGATCGCTTAATTGATCAAACCTGATCTGGCCTATGGCCTGGTTCCTGCCGTCGTAACCAACAAACTGATAAGATTGGTGATCATTGATCTTTGAATAAAACCACTTTTTGTGATCTTCAAAAAGGATCATATCGGAACAAAATGCTGAATTGCGAACCTCTTGGTCATTCGCCCAATGCCAGATCAATTCGCAATCTGATTCCTTCGCAGGTTTAATAGAAATTGACCTGGCTAATATTCTTTCACATAAATGATCTCTACCTGAAGCACTTGTGAGCGCCTGACCTTTTTGCACCATGTTTAATCGTTGATCTTTGGATTGAATGAGCGTATTTATTTTTCCGCTTGTGATCTTCTCATCAAAAGTTTTATACCAACCAAGATTGACAGCAAATCCTTCCTTTGAGATCCCTTCTGCCACTGCTTTTTGGTTGTCCACAAGTATTAATGCCATGATCGGCACACCCATAAACGCCAGCTCCCAGCATGTACTCCCTCCCGCAGAAACAGCCATGTCAGCCCATTCCATCAGTTCAGGTAAACTGGGTGGATTGATCAGAAGCTCTGCCTGAAAATGACTGGATCCCAAAGCCTTGCGCAGCGTTTCTTGGTGGGGATTGGCGGGGCCGATGATGATCCTGACTGAGACATCTGGCACATTAAGAAGCTTTAAGGCCTCAATGACTTTGAGGGTCACATTGTCCGGATCAGCCCCCCCCAGGGTAACAAGAATGTTTTTTGCCCGGTCTGGGACCTGGCGCTTGAATTCCCGATATTTAAAGAATTCCCTTCGCAGGAGGACATAACGGGTTCCTAGGAGAAGTGTCGTGTCTTCATCGCAGTGATAGTTCAGATCCGGAGCATGAATATTCTGATTGAGAATGATATCAGCGTGATAGTGGGGTAGATGGTTCATGTCATCAATCACCAGCAGGCAGAACCCCTCTTCGCGGATCGCCTTCTGATATTCTGTGGTGAAATGATAGCCGTCCAGAACAAGCCACGTTTTCTGGTCAGGACCTTCGTTTTTAAGAATTGACAGCGTATTTTTCAGATCAGCAGAATCGGGGCAAACTTTATCAATAACAATGAATCTGAATTCTTCTCTTTGAATTCTCTCTTTCAGGGCGTCACTTTCACAATGGCTGATGAACGTGACTTCACCACCCTGGTCCTGCCATGCCTGGGCAAGGGCGATGCAGCGCATGATGTGACCGGCGCCGATTTTTCCGTCTGCGTCTGCCCTGACGTACAAATGCATTAATTCAGCCTTTTGAAACCAGATATGGCAGGCTGCCCAATAAGAAAACTTTCCGGATGTCCTGAACTAAGTGCTTCATTGAGGAAAGGGAGAACCTGGTCAACGGCATCCAGATACGCTTTCACGTGTTCCTCTTGATGGGCAAACATAGCGTAGAAGCCTGTGGTTGCCAGGAATCCTTTTGCGAGCATACTTTGTATGAATAATGCTTTCATCACAAGGGCTTTTTCATGTTCAAAGCTAAAATGCCCCATAGGGGGGATGCCATCAATATGTATAGAGAGACCATGCTTGGCAAATAAAGTTCGCCATCCATCCTGAACCATTTGGCCGATTTTCATCAAGTGCTTGCCAACATCATTTTGGCGATGCTTTTTTATCATAGCAAGGGCAGCTACAGGACCGATCCTTTCCGTCCAGTAGGTGCTGCTGATAAAACTTTTCTGCGCGGCATCCATAACAGCACATTTCCCAATGATGGCTGCCATAGGGTAGCCGTTCCCCAACGCTTTGGAAAAAACGGCCATGTCCGGCTCCATCCCTAAAATGAGATGAGCACCGCCCGTATTCATCCGGAAACCGGCTGAAATCTCGTCAACGATCAGAACAGCCCCCGTCTCTGTGGCAAGATTCCTGACACCCTTAACAAAATCGAGAGTTGGCCATTCATTCC